>JANOJH010000523.1:0-1435 GCA_031408135.1 Bdellovibrio sp.
ACAAGATCATGCTTTTCTAACTCGGCAATAACAGAAAGACCAGGTACGGCATTCAATTCATCGCCATCACACAGATTGACTACTATTTTAGTTTTAGGGGTAGCATGATCTTTTATCTTACGGATTTCTTCCTCAATGGCAGACATGGTTACATTAACCCACTGCCATTCGCACCCAATCTCAGAAAATACTTTTGTGTACTCTAAGATGCTTTGGGTATAGTCATAATAATATTGAAGGTTGGGATCCTGGGTTTCCAGGTAGGGAGCGATGACCCAAACAAAATAATCATCTTTCCTTTCGCTGAACTTCATACACTACTTTAAAGATGTTTGGCAGGATTTGAATAGCGCCTGAACTTCTAACTTCAATCGCTGACAGGCAGCATGATCCTTTTGACTATTGAATGATAGAGTAAGGTTAGCGTCCAACGTTGATATCAATAATGGTTTGCAATAAAAGATACAAACGAACATAAAAACTTTCTTTACTCAAAGTAATTAGGCATAAATGTTAACAGTTATCCGTTAATGGTTATCCGTTAATGGTAAAGGAGAAGTAATTCATCTACGTCCCTATAACGATTAACTATTAACGATTAACGTAATTGTTAGAAGCCCTGAGTGCTCAACTTATGTTGAATAAAATCTGTAAAGCGGTATTTCTTAAGAGCACTATCGGACAAATACTTTGCTCCCTTGATCATACCAATACATTTTTCACTTCCGCAGTTGCATTGAAACGACTGATCCATGTCCCACTCTGCTGATGGATAGAAGAACGTAAACTCATCACCAGCCTTAATTCGCTTAACAGTCACAAAATTCATAGACGTTGTGTCAAAGAAGCAATTCGGTTCGCAACTATGGTTGGCGCACTCGAGGCATTCCGGGAAAAGTTCAATGTGTTCGTGCTCACTCACCTGAACGGTAAGGTAGTTGGGTGTTGAATGAACGTTTTTTGCCATGAAGCCGATGATCACTTCATTTGCTTTGAAGTCCTTTTTTGAAAAAAGTGACCGGTTGCTGGTAATCGGATCGATCCGTATTTCGGCAACTTCTGTCTGATCCGACTCAACGATTGTTTCGATTAAACTCATAATTATAGTGGTTAGTGGTTGTTTGTGTAAAGTGGACTGTGAAGCGGTACCGTGCGGTACAATGAAATCTCTCTGCGGAGTTGTATGTCCTATTAAACCGCAATGGAAATATTTAAGGATGGATGGGCCTGGTAATTTACTATCTCAAAATCTTCGAACGTGTAATCGAAGGTGAAATCTGATTTGCGTTTGATATCCAATAGTGGAAGTGGAAAAGATTTGCGGATAAGTTGAATTGCTTGTTTTGAGCTCAAAATCATTCCTTCTTGAATTTTACTTGATTTGCTAAAACTAAATCTATCCACAAGTATCCCACAAAGTTATCAACAAAGATTT
>JANOJH010000556.1:0-2817 GCA_031408135.1 Bdellovibrio sp.
CTTAAAGGAGTCGGACGTTAACGACTTGAAGAACGCCTCGCAAATAATAAGCCTGAGAAATAGGTTAATTCATTCCTACGACAATGTTGATGACTCTATCATTTGGTCAATTGTGATCCGACATTTAAAACCGTTGAAGGAGGAGATAACTAAAAAGATTGAGTAAGGCAGGCCAGCACCCAACAAGTCGTTTGAGATAGCGAAAGTTCTGTGCTTCGCAGACACTTAGCCTGTGGTCGGTGTTATCAGGCTGACCGAGAACTAAAAGTAACATAGAATTTTCGGATATTGAGGCATGCAAAGCAAATTCAAATCAAATCTGAATGACCAGTTGTTTTTGTTACCACCCAACATTGATGATTTTATTCCGGAAGGGCATTTAGCCCGAGTGATCAGTGAGATTGTTAACACATTTGACACTCATAAGATTGAAGAGCGGTATAGCTATCAAGGTCAAAAAAGTTATCATCCTAAGGTTCTGATAAAATTATGGGTATATGGTTATGCCACGGGAACGCTTTCAGGTAGAAAAATAGCAATGAAGTGTGAAACGGATACTGCCTATATGTATTTGTCCAGCATGTACAGGCCCGACTTTCGTACAATCAATGATTTTAGAAAAGACAACATCAAAAGTTTTGAAGGATATCTTATTGCTGTTATCAAATTATGCAGAGAACTGGGTATGGCCAACGTAGGTACTATTGCCCTTGACGGTACCAAAATCAGGGCTAATGCATCGGCAAAACAAATGAAGGATAAAGTTATGTACAGCCAATGGCTCAATGAGGTGGAGGATCAACTTGCCGACTTGACCCAACAAGCTGATGCTGTTAACGTTACTGAAGAGGAGACATTGATAAATTATAGAGGAGATGAAATACCAAAGGAGATCAGACGAAAAGAGACTCTTAGAAAAAAGATACGCCAGGCCATTGACGCTCTCAAAGACTTGGATGAAGAAACCATAAACCTAACCGATAAAGATGCACGACCGATAAAATCAGCAGGTCAGATTAAGCCCAATTATAATTGTCAGGGAGCTGTTACCTCTGATGGCATTATCGTAGCAGCCTATGTGAGCAATAATGCTAGTGATAAAGGGCAATTAACGCCACTTATTAATCAAACAGAAAAAAACACAGGCAGTCAGGTAGAAAATATTCTGGCTGACAGTGGTTATGCTTCATATGCAAATTATGAGTGGCTTGAGCAACAACAAAAGACTGCATATATTCCTGATCAGGATTATGAACACCGTGGAAAGTTAAAGGCAGAACCATATGATAAGAGTAATTTTATTTACAATCTGGAAAAGGATAATTATACATGTCCTCAAGGCAAAGAATTATTATTTGATCGGATATTTGTTCATCGGACACGCAAGCAAAAACTAAGAGTTTACAAAGGAACCCAATGTTCGACTTGCTCAGTAAGAACTGATTGCACAAATGCGAGGGTCCGACAGATTAATCAAGACATTCGAGAGCCTCTGAGGGAAAAAACCAGAAATCTTTTAGACAGCCCCCAAGGGAAACTCATTTACAAACTAAGAATGAACATGATAGAGCCTGTCTGGGGCAACATTAAATTCAATAAAAAGATAACCATGTTCCATTTGAGAGGCCTATCAAAAGTAAACGGTGAATGGATGCTGATAGCGATCGGTAATAACATTCAAAAACTGATTGCCAAGAGAGCAAAATTGAAAATGGCTGCATAGTATTTTATGAATTAATAACTTCCGTGAAGTTGGTAGCTCAAACGGAATAATAATTCTCGGTCAGCCTGTTGTCACCGGCCACCAAGTAAGTTAGGTGATCACAAGAACGAAGTCTAAAAAAAAGCTGATCTCTCAGCCTTCTTAAAATTATCTGATAAGTCCTGTATTAAGTGGCCCAAGTTTTTCCATTGCCGGCCTCTGACAACGGAAGGCAACCTTTGTATGATCCCGGCACCGCTTCGTATTGCAATACTTGTGTAGCACCTGGCTCTGAGGTGAAGAACCCTAACAATGTGAGTTCTTTCGTCATTAAAATAAATGGACGCTTTGCTTCTCTGTTTTCCTTTGCTTCTGCAACGGCAGCATCATGTGTTTTCTTCACTAACTCTACTTGTTGCTCAGGCTCGCAATAAATGAAACTGTCTCCATAGGCAGTCTTTGCTTCTTCATCGAAAGCAGTAAGACCTGTGAGGAAGCGATCCTGATCTTCTTTCTTATAGCAATCTTTTAGCATGGTATCAATAAACCCAGGCACGCCCACATCCTTAGCACCTGGTGTGTCTGTTTTTGGTATGATGATCTCCGCCACTTCCATGACAATTCGTCCCTGGTCTTCACTAAAAAATTGCGGCACATAAGTAAGTTCGGGAGTTGTCTTGCAACCTTGCATGAGACCCGCAAATGCTGAGGCAGAAATTGCTGCACCCATCATCATTGCTGTTTTGCGCAGTGCCTCTCTCCTATCTATTATCATATTCATAGTTAAACTATTTATTGTATTACAAATTACCTTTTTTCAATTCACTGACTGCGAAATCCGCAGCCCTTGCCGTAAACGCCATGTAGGTAAGTGATGGGTTTACGCAGGCAGCTGAAGTCATGAACGAACCATCCGTAACAAACACATTTTTGCAAGCATGCACCTGATTGTTTTTATTCAATACCGAAGTCTTAGGGTCTTTTCCCATGCGGGCCGTTCCCATTTCGTGAATACCCAAGCCAAGTCCGCGTTGTGTCTCTCTATCATGTGATCTAACGTTTTTCGCACCAGCTGCCTCCAGCATTTCGGCTGCATCCGCTGCCATGTCTTTGCG
>JANOJH010000567.1:0-1495 GCA_031408135.1 Bdellovibrio sp.
ATTTCAGATAATTAGCCATATACGTGAGTCAATTGATTGGCTTAGACGAAGTGCGGGTAGGCAAAAATAGCCCATATTAAAAATATTAAGCGGTTTTTTTCAGGAGTTGGCCTTTGGTCTCCTCAACGCTTGAATCGTTGAAGATTTCCCAGAGATCATATTCGATTATTTTGCGGATTGTTTCGCCGTGCGAGTCTTGAACCCAGGCATATTTCACGTCGTTTTCATTGATGCTTGAAACTAGCCAGTTCATATCTTTGATAAAGTCTTTTTTACGCAGAATAGCGATGGCTTTTTCAAACTGTTCGGCTGTCATTTTTTCTTTTTGTTTTTCCTGCTGAGAATATTGCTGACTTTGGGGATCGCGGTCGTGGGACGAGTCTGTTTTAATAGGACGCTCCACCTTTGCTACACTGGTGGTGGGCGCGATTGGGGCGGCATTTCCGAGCATGTTCCGGATATTCATACCGGGCTTATCGGCATTTTTCCGGTTGAACTTAAACCAAAAAAAACGAAGGTCTAGTGACCTAGACCTTCGACAAGATTTTTTTTGGACAGGGCGGAGGTCATTCACACCCCACCCAAAAAACTTGAAACTTACTTAAAAATTAACCGATTAACTTAAGTGCCAGGGTAGGTAACTGGTTAGCCTGCGCCAATACTCCTGTTGTACCTTGTAATAAGATATTATTACGAGCCAACTCAGAGCTTGATGAAGCTACATCTGTGTCACGGATACGTGAATTTGCAGCGCTCATGTTTTCAACCATGGTACCGATGACGTCAGAAGTTGAAGTCAATCTGTTCTGTAATGCACCCAATGTTGCGCGCGAACCGTTCACTGTCGATTGTGCGGCATCTAATGCCGCTAAACCTGCTCTTGCACCGTCTTTAGAGTTAAAATCTAAATCGGCAATACCTAAATGATCACTGGTTACATTGGCTGCAGATGCGTCATAGGCAATCCAGTCGGTGCTTTCATTTGCTGAAGTACCGACGTGAATGTCATAAACCCCACCGTTACCATCCAATAATTTACGTGAACCGAATGATGTTGAATCAGCTATACGCTGAACTTCTGATTTCATTGCTTCAGCTTCTTTTTGAATAAATGAACGTTCTTGGTCACCGATAGTGTCAGAAGCAGACTGAACACCCAGTTCACGAAGACGAGTGATAATATTTGAAACTTCTCCCATACCTTGTTCAGCTGTTTGCATCATTGAAATACCATCGTTTGCATTTCGAGAAGCCTGACCGTATGAGCGAATTTGTGATTTTAAATTTTCACTGATCGCTAAACCAGCTGCATCATCACCGGCTTTGGTGATTCTTGATCCAGTTGATAACTGAGCCATGCTCTTTTGCATTTCTCTAGAGTTAGTAGTCATTACGCGTTGTGCGTTTAATGCTGCCACGTTTGTTGTAATTCTCATTCCCATTGTAGACCTCTTTCATAACGGGGCTTTGTTTCTTAGGCAGAGCTTCCCGGTTG
>JANOJH010000423.1:0-1140 GCA_031408135.1 Bdellovibrio sp.
TATAAAAACCCTTTTCCGCCAGGGTTATAAAGTTCTTAACGGTGTTTGGCGCATCCTTTTCAAAAAACTTAATTTTCATTACTCCTTTCTTGGTGTGAATTTCTGCTATCTTCATTGTTGTCTTAGTTTTGTCCCTGCAAGATAACAGGAGATATTAATTTTTGTGATAGAAATTTCTACTTCCTTATCAACACCAGAAACAAAGACAGCTAGACCCCTACAAGTGTCGTATTTTTTTTCTAGGAAAACTGTCGTATTTTTAAGGACAATTGTCTTGTTATGCCGAACACAGAAATCAAGATCAAACAAAAACTGGATAAAGAAATATCTTCTTTTTTTGAAAATCAACCCAATGCGGGATCGCGAAATTTAAAAAGGAAACTTACGTATTCGGAATTTTTATCCGACAGAATGTTGATCATCCGTCTGATCCGATCTGGTATCCCATATCCCTTGTTTAGTCTGATAAAGCACATCACACCCTTCACAGAAAATGATTGGGCCAGCTTACTTGAAATATCTACTAAATCGTTGAATAGGTATAAGCGTTCTTCTAAATCCTTCAAACCAATTCAATCTGAAAAGATTCTTGAAATGGCCGAAGTAACTGATTTAGGCATGGAGGTTTTTGGCGATATGCAAAAATTCAAACTATGGCTCAACACGCCAGTCTTTTCCCTCGGAAACAATAAACCATTTGAATTACTTAAAGATTCATATGGAAAAGAGATGGTAATTGCTGAGCTTATCAGAATCAACCATGGTATTCTTGCATAAATGGAGGTGTTCAGGTTAGCCCGGGAAAAATTTGCTGATTTATCAGGGAGAGGGTCTGCTCTTAAAGGTGCAAGGTGGAATTCACCCGGAGTTGAACTAATTTATACGGCACAAAATAGGTCATTGGCCATGGCCGAAGTGGCCGTTCATTTTACGTTGGCAACCTTACCTTCAGATTATTTCATGTTAACCCTTTACATTCCCGATCATACATCTCTCGTTAAAATTGAAGAGTTTGATTTAAGCTTTGATTGGAACTCTTTTCCTCATCCAATATCTAACCAATATATTGGAGACAGATTCGTTGCTGATCACACACATTGTGTTTTAAAAGTTCCTTCAGCAGTGACAAAAGGTGACTTT
>JANOJH010000603.1:0-1233 GCA_031408135.1 Bdellovibrio sp.
GGATGGATTTCATGATATCGAAACTTGTTTTTTCCCAATTCCCTGGACAGACATTCTTGAAATCATCCCAGCTCAAGAATTAAAAGTGGATGTCACAGGACTGACGATTCCTGGCCAGATAGAAGAGAATTTATGTGTGAAAGCTTATACTCTTCTTAAAAAAGATTTTGACCTTTCGCCTGTGCATATTCATTTGCATAAACTTCTTCCAACAGGTGCCGGATTAGGAGGAGGCTCTTCCAATGCTGCATTCGCTTTACGAATGATTAACGAAATTTTCCAGCTCAATCTGTCTGCAGGTAAGCTAGCGGGTTATGCATCAGTTTTAGGAAGTGACTGCACTTTTTTTACACAAAAGAATGCGATGATGGGAACAGGACGAGGAGAGATTTTAAATCCAGTCAATGTTTCTCTGAAAGGGAAATTTTTGATTTTGGTAAAACCCGATATCCACGTTGCGACTGCGGTAGCATATGCTGGCGTTACACCCCGAAGCTCTTCGCAATCGTTACGAGAGGTTATCGAAAAAATGCCCTTCGAAAACTGGAAAGAATTTTTGTTCAATGATTTTGAATCGAACGTGTTTAAAAAATTTCCGCAGATAAGTGAATTGAAAAACAGATTGTATGAGGCCGGTGCTGTTTACGCAAGTATGAGCGGCTCTGGTTCTTCTGTGTTTGGAATATTTAATCAAGCAGTTGATTTGAAGGCACAATTTGCAGGAATGACAACGTGGAGTGGAGAGCTGAAATCCTAAGGTTGAAAAGTTAAACGACTCCAAATTTTTTCTTTAAATAGGGATAAGAAGCAACAGCACTAAGGATGATCAGCGTGCCGATATAAAAATTCAGACCCATCACTTCTTGTCCGCCAAAAACAATTAGAGCCAAAATGATTCCATATAGTGGTTCGAGATTGAGAGCGAGTTGAATAAAAAAAACCGAAAGCTTTTTCATCAGGTTAATAGCCGCTGAATAAGCATACACTGAGCAAGCCCACGCCATGATGGCGATATAAACCCAGTCCATGGGTTCAGGTATCAATTGCAATTTTGAATCAACTGCCCAGTATTGCTTGTAAACCGGAAAAAATAACAGAACGCCAAGAGTTGCTCCAGTCATTTCATAAAAAGTAATGGTGTGAGCGGTAACCCGCGAAATCATTTTTGAATTGATGACACTGAAAAGCGCAGCCGTTAAACCCGACATGATGCCGAGGAAAAGACCCATCGGA
>JANOJH010000611.1:0-1845 GCA_031408135.1 Bdellovibrio sp.
CAACGCCGCGTCGTTGATGGATTCAACCTACGCCCACACGATTGAAGACGAAGGCTCAAAAATTGATATCAATGATCTGGTCTCGAGATCAAAAGTACTTCGCGATATTACTAAAAAACAATTGCTGAATGTTTTCGAGCAGAAAATCGCAACGGATGACGAATTCAGAACCGAATATCAGAACACCCGTTTTGACGAACTGATCAATCGCATTTACGACTGGATGAGCGATTCCAATACCGGCGCCGACGGCTCCGGCGATAAGCGCTCGGCGTTTTCCCAGTTAGGTGCGGGCTATCCCCCGAATCGTGGCTTCCGCACAGTTGAGGAAGTCAGACTCGTGCCGGGCATGACCGATGTTTTTTTTGATCTGCTTGCACCCCGGATTACCATTTACGGAATGAAAGCCATTAATCCGAATACAGCCAGTAAAGAAGTGCTGCTTTCGCTCGACAGCGGAATTACCGAAGGTGCAATTGATGCCGCCATCGAAAGGCGCAACGATCCGGATAAAGGCGGTCCGTTTAAAGGCTCCGGCGAAGAGTGTATCAAGAATTTTAGGGAGTTTATCGACAATCGCGATGGCACCCGTCTTTCGAAAGAATTCGACCAGATTCCGATGATTTGCAGCAAAGTATTCAACTTCCGCATCAAGTCGAATGGCATGTACGGCAGCGGAAAATTTGCTTTGCAAAAAAATATTACGGCGATCGTACTCGATATTGGAAAATCAGCTTCGCAAATCCGAACTTTTGTAGATAAAGAAAAGGCGGCGGAAACTCCCGGAACAAATCCTCCGGCGGCTGGATCAACGTCTGGGGCGGTTGCGCAAGATCCGCTTCCCAAAGGTCCTCCTCGTATCGTATACTGGACGGAGAACTAGACAGAGAACTAGAGTCTTAATCAAGTTTGATTTACACCATGGAAGGAGCAGCATGCGATCGATAGGTCTTGATATCGGCGAATATTCAGTCAAGTTAGTTGAGCTGTTCCAGAATAAAAAACTAATTTCGATTCATCAAATCCAGGAAAAACAATTAAGTCAGAACGTCAGCATTGAAGATAAAGAACTTGAAGTTATCGAGTTTGTCCGCAACTTTTTAGCCAGCGGTGACTACGCGCAGGCCCGCTGGGTTTTGTGCGTCAGGCAAGATCAGGTCACCACTCGGATAAAAACGTTTCCATTTTCAGATCGTCTTAAAGTTCAGAAAAGTCTGCATTTTGAAATGGAAGAAGACATCCCGTTTGATACGGATTCATGCGTTTTTGACGCCAAAGTTATCCGCACTCAAGGCGCTAGCTCGGATGTGCTGGCAACGGCCGCACCCAAAACTCAGGTTGAAAAAATCATTTCTCTCGGTGCCAACTTCGGCATCGAAATTCATACGGTTACGGTTGAAGGTTTAGCATTTGCAAATCTGGTTGAAGACTGGGAAGCACCGCCACCTGAAAAATTCGAACCCCTCAATCTGAATGAAAGCGACAAACCCAAAAAGTTTCTACAGATCATTCTCAACATCGGGCATAAAAAAACTTTGTTTACCGCGTACGAAGATAACCGGCTGATCTTCACCCGCAGTTTATTCTGGGGCGCAAATCAGTTGATTCAGGAAATTATTGTCCGTCAGGAAATCTCATATATCGAAGCTGTGCGAGTGTTGCAGAATCAAGCTTCTTTGATCCTGAATAAAGAAGGCGCCAGCTTCGAACAGGCGCAATTCTCAAATTTGCTGGCTAAAGCCTTAAAAGATCTTGTTCGCGATATTCAGATGACTTTGATTGAGCTGCAGAGCGAGTTCAACGCCGAAATCACCGCCATGCATATTACCGGCGGCGCAAGCCTGC
>JANOJH010000634.1:0-3227 GCA_031408135.1 Bdellovibrio sp.
TCCCAGCCTGCTTTTATGCTACCTTACGGACTTAAAAAAAGAGGCCTCAATGGATACAAGTACTTCCCTCAAGCAGCTTTCCCCACAAAATGAATTTATCCGTCGCCATATCGGCCCTTCAGAAACGGATAAGCAACTGATGCTTAAAGAACTTGGATTTTCGAATTCAGACGAGCTCGTCAATAAAGTTGTACCGAAATCGATCCTTAACAAGGAAACGATGAATGTCGGCCCCGGAATTTCTGAATATCAGATTCTTGCCGATCTCAAAAAAACAATGTCCGAAAATAAAGTTTTTAAGTCACTGATCGGGCTTGGCTATCACGACACAATCACGCCAAGCGTAGTTTTGCGGAACGTATTCGAAAATCCTGTCTGGTATACCGCCTACACTCCGTATCAGCCTGAAATTTCACAGGGACGCCTGCAGAGTTTACTGAATTTCCAAACGATGATCACAGATCTGACCGGAATGGAAATTTCAAATTCCTCGCTGTTGGATGAAGGTACTGCTGCTGCTGAGGCGATGGCTATGGCCTATGCACTCAGTAAAAAAACCGACGTCCATGCATTCCTGGTTCACCCTGATATTCATCCTCAGGTTATTGATGTTTTGAAAACCCGGGCCATTCCGCTTGGCCTCGAAATGATAGTGATTGATCCACGTAAATACGATTATAAAAAAGATGTGTTCGCCGCCATTTTTCAATACCCGACCTCTACGGGCACCATCGAAAATTACCGTGAAATTACCAAGACCTTGCACGACCACGGCGCGCTGGTTATTGCGGCCGTTGACCTGCTGGCTATGACTTTGCTGACTCCCCCGGGAGAATGGGGCGCAGATATGGTCGTTGGTAATTCACAAAGATTCGGCGTACCACTCGGGTACGGCGGACCACATGCTGCTTTTCTCGCAACTAAAGACACCTACAAACGCTCGTTACCGGGACGCCTTGTTGGGGTTTCTATCGATGCCAACGGTAACAAAGCCCTTCGCTTAACCCTCCAGACCCGCGAACAGCATATCAGACGGGATAAGGCCACTTCGAATATCTGTACCGCACAGGTACTGCTCGCAAATATTGCGGCGATGTATGCCGTTTACCATGGCCCGACCGGCCTTAAAAAAATCGCATTAAGAATTCATCGTCTTACCAAGATTGCCGCTTTAGGCATGGAAAAACTGGGGTACAGCCTTGAAAGTGATTCCTATTTCGATACCCTGAAAGTAAAAGTCAAAGATCCGAGCCTGTTTAATGTAATAGCCGAAAAATATGAATTCAACTTACGGTATTTTTCGGACGCAGTGGGTTTTTCACTGAACGAAACCACTGAACTCTCTGATATTGAGACCCTGCTTAAAATTTTCAATAAAGAACATACTCTCCCGTTCTCGGTATCGGAACTCGAGAAAGAAATAACTGTCAGCATTGAACCCGAACTGGTACGAAAGTCAGACTACCTGACGCATCCGAATTTCAACAGTTATCACTCTGAAACCGAATTGATGCGATACATTTACAGTTTGCAGAACCGCGACATCACCCTGACTCATTCAATGATTCCGCTGGGTTCCTGCACCATGAAGCTGAATGCCGCAACTGAGTTGATTCCGGTTTCGTGGCCTGAAATCAACAAAATTCATCCGTTTGTTCCGCTTAGCCAAACCGCAGGTTATCAGACCTTAATTCATGACCTCGAAAAAAAGCTTTGCGCGATCACCGGCTTTGCCGCAGTTTCTTTACAGCCGAATTCCGGCGCGCAAGGAGAATATGCAGGGCTGCTCGTTGTGCGCGAATATTTTAAAAAATTAAATCAAACCGGACGGGATATCTGTCTGATTCCGTCTTCGGCACATGGTACGAATCCGGCCTCTGCAGTTATGGCCGGTTTCAAAGTTGTCGTTGTCAATTGCGACGAAAATGGCAACATCGATGTTACCGACCTAAAAGCCAAAGCCGAACTGCACAAAGAGAAACTCGCGCTTCTGATGGTAACTTATCCTTCAACTCACGGGGTTTTTGAAGAGTCGATAATCGACTTGTGTGCAACAATTCACAAATATGGCGGTCAGGTTTATATGGACGGGGCCAATCTTAACGCCATGGTCGGACTTGCGCGTCCCGGAAAATTCGGACCGGATGTTTCGCATATGAATCTTCACAAGACGTTTGCAATTCCACACGGCGGCGGCGGACCAGGCGTTGGCCCGATCGGGGTAGCAGCCCATCTTGCGCCCTTCCTGCCTTCACATTCGATTATCAAAAGTGCAGGCCCTGCAACCGGAATCGGTGCCACCACTTCAGCACCGTGGGGCAGTGCCAGCATTTTGCCGATCAGTTGGTCTTACATTACCATGATGGGAGATTCTGGGCTGCGCGAAGCCAGCGTCACCAGCATTCTGAACGCCAATTATATCGCAAAAAAACTGGCGCCTCATTACCCGATTGTTTACAAAGGAAAAGAAGGGCTGGTCGCGCATGAATGCATCGTCGATGTCAGACCGCTGAAAAAGACCCACGGTATTGATGTTACCGATATTGCAAAACGCTTAATGGATTATGGCTTCCATGCGCCAACGATGTCGTGGCCGGTGGCTGGCACACTGATGATTGAGCCGACTGAATCTGAAAGTAAAGCCGAACTCGATCGTTTCTGCGAAGCTATGATTGAAATCCGGAAAGAAGCCGATGAGTTTCCGGACGTCATCAAAAATGCGCCGCACACATCTGCCGTTTTGATGGTAACGGAATGGACACACAAATACTCTCGCGAAAAAGCTGCTTACCCGCTGAAGTGGGTGAAGAACAACAAATACTGGCCGCCGGTCGGCAGAGTTGACAATGCTTTCGGCGATAAGAACATTGTGTGTTCTTGCCCGCCGCTGGATGACTACAAGTAGCTGGGACGGTAACTGTGACCGTAACCAAAAAAAAAATATTATTTATTCGTTTAGATAAAATCGGCGACCTGATCTGCACTTTGCCTGCGGATCAGGTACTGGATGAAGAAAAGTACGACATCACCTGGATTGTGCAAAAAGGCCTTGGGCAAGTTGTAGATCTCGGCACAAAAAAAAGAAAATATATTGAACTCGACAAAATGGATCCGGCTTTCGCTGCAAAAAAATTGCGGGAGTTTCTGAAAATTCTTGAGCCCGAAGTGGCGATAAGTTTTCAGTGCCCGTGGTGGGTAAATTACGAACTTTACAAAGCCGACGTTGC
>JANOJH010000654.1:0-3152 GCA_031408135.1 Bdellovibrio sp.
CAACCGGCTTTTGATTTCAGGATTTCGCTACCTGTGTTCATCAAAATAAAACTTCCGGTACCGAAAGTACATTTGCTTTCGCCTACTGAGAAACATGTTTGCCCGAAGAGTGCCGCCTGCTGATCACCGGCCACGCCGGTGATTGGAGTCTGGCTTTCAACAAAATTGTGATTTATTGTCCGCCCGAAAAATCCGGAAGAAGATTTAATTTCCGGTAGACACTTCAGCGGCACTTTAAAAAGTTTCAGAAGGTCGGCGTCCCACTGGCAGGTTTTCAGGTCCATCAACATTGTTCTTGAGGCATTGCTGACGTCCGTTGCAAAAATCTGCCGCCCGGATAACTTCGACATTAAAAAAGTGTCGATGTTGCCGAAAGCCAAGTCGTCCTCTTTAAGGGCCTTTGCAACTGCTTCAACATTTTCGATGAGCCAGCGCATTTTGGTTGCGGAAAAATAAGGGTCGAGCACCAGTCCGGTTTTGTTTTTTATTTTTAACGACCACTTTTTCCGCAGTTGATCACACATTCTTGCAGTTCGCCGGCATTGCCAGACAATGGCATTATGCAGAATTTCGCCTGTGGATTTTCTGAAAGCTACAACCGTTTCACGCTGATTTGTTATTCCGATCGTCAGAATATCATTCGGTGTTGCCGAACACTGGTCCAAACACCTGACTGCCGCCGTTTCGACCGATCGCCAGATGGCTTCGGGATCATGTTCAACCCAGCCCGGTTGCGGATAAATCTGCGGGTAGTTTTCGGTGGCTTTAGCAACAAGACTTCCGGCCTGGTCAAGAAGCACAACGGTTGAACCTGTGGTGCCCTGGTCGATCGCCATAATATATTTTTTCATATGGTAAGGATTCTTTCTTCTATTTTTTATGATAGGCTGTAAAACAATATCATGATCAATTTTTTTAAAAAACCCAATGAAAAAATATTCAATCTGAAAGAACTGAGTTCTGACACCCTCCTTTATAAGGTTTTCCCGAAGCTGTTCATGGAAATTCTGAAAAAATATTTTAGGATTGAAATTGTCGGCATTGAAAACATCCCCGCCCGAGGTCCGGTTGTAATTGCGCCGAACCACTCGGGCTATTCCGGCTTTGATGCCATGATCCTTTCCTACATTCTGCAACAGAACACCAAACGCATTCCTCGCGTGATGACTCATCGACTTTGGTTTTTAACTGAAAAAACGGCGCTGCCCGCCCATAAGATGGGTTTCATTGAAGCCACCTACGATAACGGCATTGCTCTGCTGAAGCGCAACAACATGGTGGTGCTTTTTCCTGAAGGCGAACAGGGAAATTTCAAGCCCTCTACAAAACGCTATCAATTACAGGAGTTCAAGCGCGGCTTCATCCGAATGGCACTTGAAACCAATGCGCAGATCGTGCCCACGATAATTCTGGGCGCCGAAGAAACGCATATTAATCTGCAGCAACTGAAATTCACCAAATTTTTACGTGGCCTTGTTTTGCCGCTGCCGCTCAACGTAATTCCACTGCCCGCAAAGTGGAAAATAATTTTCGATAAACCTGTTCATCTGCCTTTTTCATCCGAAAAAACGGGGGATTCTGAATTGTGCAATGAACTGGCTTCGGAAATTCAGGAATCACTGCAGAAAAAGATTAATAAAGAAGTTAAAAAACGGGGTTCAGGATACTTCTGAACGCGCAAGCTAGTTAGCCGGACAATTCGGAGTTGAAAAATCCATTTGATTTTCGCAGTCTGGAAGATCGTTTGAAATGTTTTTGATAATGCCATCCCAGGCTTTGATAATCATGCCGGGATTTGTGGGGCTTCTATTCACCAGGCTCTTCGTCAGTAACGTTGCAAAGCCGATCACAATCACCATCAGCAGCAGGTATTCAACGAGAATCTGACCTTTCTTATTCAGCCTAGAGGTCAACTTCACTGTTATTGATTCTTTCGATCCATGAACCGATGGAACGTGTAATATTATCAAGTTGATGAGTGAGTTCCAGATCGTCCTGCGGCTGACAGAAGCCTATAGCCAGGCCTTCTTCCCAGTCTTGCGCGTGAATAAGTTTGGCACTTTCAGAAAATACGATTTCAAGATCTTTTTTGTCGGGGTAAATCATCAGGAAAACATGTTCTTTTGATTTTGCAGAACATTCTTTTAACTGACTCCACTGCTCTTGGTACTGCGACTGTAACAGGTGATACACCTTCAGCGCCGAAGTTTCATAACTTTGAGAAAAATAAATCCGGAGTGGCCCATCAAAGAGTGCAGTATTAAAAACGGGGCTGTAAAATCGTGTTGTCATAAATGATGAATACGTTGCTGCCATAATTTATTTACATCCTTGTAGCTCTAACACTAGAAAAACAATGGCCTACTTCACAAGTAAAAAATTTCAGAATCTGACATTTTAGACGCGCAGCGGGATAATTCTGAAAAACCCAGTGTTTTCATAGAGTAACGGATTAGTGTGGCCATCTTTGAAAATCGAAATTCAATTGATTGTCTAAACATTAAGCTTATGTTACTGCTTTACCGCGAATGAAAAGCTGATGTTCAGGTGTGTAACCTGCAGAATAGAAAAAATCAGCGAGCGTTGCCTGCGTACTGATGAAATTTGCATATTTTCCAACTTCCAGCCGGCCTTCTTCGGCTTCAATTCCCAGCGCGCGTGCCGCCCCAAAGGTATAAGCTTTAAAAACTTCAGGCAAAGTCATTTTCATTTCAAGTCGCGCCAGCAGACCGACAGTTGCCAGATCTTGTGAAGGACAACTTCCCGGATTAAAATCCGTCGCCAGCGCAACGCAGGCTCCGGCATCAATTAATTTGCGGGCCGGCGGATACGCGCACTTCAGATACAGATCGGCCATCGGGAGCAGCACCGCCACTGTTTTTGAATTCGCAAAAGCTTTGATTAAACCTTCATTCATGAAGATAAGATGGTCGGCCGATTTTGCCTTAAGACTGAGTGCCACTTCTGCGCCTGCAGACAACGACAGTTGATTCGCGTGCACGGTCAGGGCAAAACCAAGACTTGCTGCCTGCTTAAGAAAGGCCTGCGATTCCATTTTTTCAAAAAATCCGTGCTCTATAAAAATATCAACGCGGTCTGCAAGTTTCTTTTTTTTGATCACCGGCAACACCGTTGTAACAAGATACTGAAGA
>JANOJH010000657.1:0-1451 GCA_031408135.1 Bdellovibrio sp.
AAAACCCGCTGGACGCCAGTGCCGTGCATCCAGAGCGCTACGACCTCGTAGAAAAATTTGCAGGCGACTTAGGCTGTACCGTAAAAGATTTGATGACAACTGCCGACTTGCGCAAAAAACTTGATCTCAAAAATTATGTCACAGCCACTGTTGGCTTACCAACCTTAACAGACATTCTGGCGGAGTTAGAAAAACCTGGCCGCGACCCGCGTCAAAAGTTTGAAGTGTTTAGTTTTGAAGAAGGCATTCACGAAATCAAAGACCTGAAAGTAGGCATGGTGTTGCCAGGCATAGTTACCAACGTTACCAACTTCGGGGCGTTTGTGGATGTGGGCGTTCACCAGGATGGCCTCGTGCACATCAGCCATCTGAGCGATAAGTTTGTGAAAGATCCTAATCAGGTAATAGCCGTGCAGCAAAAAGTAAAGGTAACAGTGGTAGAAGTTGATGTGCCACGCAAGCGCATCGCACTTTCTCTCAAGAGCGATCCGTTTGGCAATGCTCCTGCGAAGGCGAGTGAGCAAAAAACCTCACCAACCAAACCAAAGTCAATACCTTCAAAGCCAGTTGCTAAAAAACAAATCGTAAATACTGCCCCAATGAAGCCTGAAGAAAGTATGGAAGAGAAGCTGGCGAAGTTGAGAGAGAAGTTTAAAAAATAAAATCTGGGCGTGCCCCTACGGGTCGCGCTATCCGCTACAAGGCCACCGATGCGCACACACCCGCCCGCGTGCTATCGGTGGGCTTTTCGCTACTATCGCTCACGCGTAAGGGTGAATTGTACAACACAGACACAAGTGAAACCGAATGGATTGAGCCATTTTGGAACTCGCATTAGGCGAACTGACATAAATAAAATATCTTCAATTGCTTATAGTCAGATGTTGCAGGCAATGTGGCTGGACAGAGTGAGCAACCCGCATTGGCACATTTGCTTGCCACACATTCCACCGCGACACCAAAGCATGCAAAAGAGCCAGCTTTTCCCACCCACGACCTAAAAACAAATATTGAGACTTTGAACAAAAGACCGTATTTTGACATCTAAGAAAAAAAAGGAGGAAGTGTTCAATAACGAAGACCAATTAAAATTGACAGACATTGGAAGCGGTAAAAACTGATTTAAGTTCTTTAAATAATAAACAAACAGAAGCCGTAATCAGCGGGGACAAACGCCTTTTGGTTTTAGCCGGTGCGGGTTCGGGCAAGACAAAGACACTTTTGCAGAAAATCATTTACTTGATTGAGGAGAAAGGCGTAAGTCCATCAAGTATTCTTGCAATCACATTCACAAAGAATGCAACTAACGAAATGATTGATCGCTTAATCATTTCGGCAGACATGACAGGACAATATGAAAGTATGTTGGTTGACAAGGGCATGTCCAAAGTAGAAAAGGATAAAGAAAGATTTAGCAATCAGAAAAAATATAAATGGATTGATGGTTTAAC
>JANOJH010000434.1:0-1291 GCA_031408135.1 Bdellovibrio sp.
TTGAAAGTTCCGCACTCACTTGATCAAAATCGGATTCTAAGGCCGTTACGATGTGATCTGCTTGCCTGCCAAAGTTTTCTACTAGGTATTTAGCTTTTGCTTCCGGAAGTCCAAGTTTGCCAAGGCGTTTAGCTACCACAACAGTATATCGCTTAACGGCAACAAAATCATTGAAGTCAGAATGTGTTAGCTTGATTTGATGTGTGCGACACGGTTTAAGGTTTCTGTCTTCAAAGCTTTTTTCACTCACCAAATCCACCACCCGCTCTGCCATTTTGCGATAGCCGGTGAGCTTTCCTCCAGCTATTGAGATCAACCCAGTACCTGATTCAAATATCTCGTCCTTCCGGGAAAGCTCTGAGGCGGATTTCCCATCTTCATGAATCAAAGGGCGCAACCCTGCCCAGCTCGATTCTAAATCTTCTAACACTAAATTAACTGATGGGAAAGTGGCGTTGACAGCGGTGATTAAATAAACTGCATCTTCAAGTGAAGTAAAAACTTCATTCTTATCTCCACTATAACTGGTGTCAGTTGTGCCAATGTACGTGCTTCGTCCGCGGGGAATTGCAAAGATCATTCGCTCATCCTCCACATTAAAGTAAATGGCCTGCTTTACTGGAAGCCTTTCTCGAGACACAACGATATGAACTCCTTTTGTAAGGTGAAGGCTCTTGCCTTCTTTTGATTTATTGATCTCACGCAACTCATCAACCCATGGCCCTGCTGCATTCACCACGGCTGTTGATTGAATGGCAAATTTCTTCCCTGTTAATTGATCTTCAACCCTAACACCAGAAATTTTTCCATTATCATAAATAAAATCAGTGACACTGGCATAACTTAAAATAGTGGCACCATGCTGGACTGCTGTCTTAATAATTTCTATGGTAAGCCTGGCATCGTCTGTTCTGTATTCTGCATAAATAGCACCGCCCTTCACGTCATCTTTCCGAAGCAACGGCTCATATTTTAAAGTCTGAAGTTTGGTGAGCATCCTTCGTTGATCTTCGGGTTTTACACCCGCAAGCCAATCATACATTTTTAATCCGATGGAAGTTAGCCAATAGCCCATCCCTTTTTTCTCGGAAAGGGGAAGCAGCATTTTTTCCGGAACAACCAAATGAGGTGCAAGCGAATGGACAATGGCACGCTCGCTACCAACTTCCTTTACTAGTCCAAACTCAAGTTGCTTTAAATAGCGAAGACCACCATGAATCAATTTAGTAGATCGGCTACTGGTACCAAAGGCGAAATCATTTTTTTCAACTAAGGCAGTTTTCAATCCGCG
>JANOJH010000666.1:0-3218 GCA_031408135.1 Bdellovibrio sp.
AGTTGGCAAAAAGCGCGCGAACATCGGCATCGTCACCGCAAACGACGACCATTCCGTAGAATGGAATACGGTATGCAAAATCGAGAAACGCTTTTTTAAGATTTTCGAAAGTTTTGAAATGATCCATGTGGTCGGAGTCGATGTTGGTAATAATGGCGATTTCGGGAGAAAGTTTGTTGAAACTGCCGTCGCTTTCATCGGCTTCGGCAATGAGCCATTCACCGGTTCCGAGCAACGCCGTTGATTTAATTTTTTCGAATCGCCCACCCACCACAATTGTGGGGCTTTCTCCGGCCTCAATAAAAATCGAGGAAATCAGACTGGTGGTGGTGGTTTTCCCGTGCGTACCCGCGATTGCGATTCCGCGCTTTAAACGCATGATTTCGGCAAGCGCTTCAGCTCGTGGGATGAGCGGAATTTCAAGCGCCCGCGCCTGAATCATCTCGGGGTTGGCGGCGTTGATCGCGCTTGAGTAAACAACAACGTTAGCCAAACCAACGTTTTCGGCTGCATGCCCCTTGAAGACTTTTATTCCGAGAGCTTTGAGCCGTTCGGTGTTGGCATTTTCTCCGGAATCTGAACCGGTAACAATTGCCCCGATATTATGAAGTAGTTCCGCCAGCCCGCACATGCCGATGCCGCCGATTCCGATAAAATGAAATTTTGCTTTTTCCAGTGCGCCGTATCCGCTTTTCATATTTATATATTGCTCAAATTTGTTTTAAAATGTCATGAGCTATTTCTTGGGCGGCCTGTTTTGGGGCCAATTTCCGGAGATTCGCAGACATTTCTTTTCTGAGCGCGCTGTTTTCCAGCATCAGTTCGATGGTTTTTGAAAACTCAGTCTCGCTAAACTCATTTTGGACAAACAAAAACCCAGCATTATTTTTAACCACAACTTCGGCATTCCGTAATTGATGATCATCAGCCGCCGGCAGCGGCACGATCAGCGGGACGATACCGAAGGCTGCCGCTTCGGCGATTGTACTTGCGCCGCCTCTGCAAAACTGAATATCGGCTTTGCGGTACTGAGTCGGCATATCATAGATAAATTCGTGCAGTTCAACGTTTGCGGATGCACCGTCAGTGAGACCGTATTTTTTTTTCATGTTTTCAAAATCCAGCGGACCGGTCTGATGAATCAGGTAGATTTTTTCCTGTAGGTCAGTACCCTTAAGCATAAAATCAGAAATCTTTTCGTTGAGAAACAAAGAACCCTGACTGCCTCCGAAACACAAAATCGTCAGCCGATCGGAAATCTTTGCGCGCTCCTCATACTGGGCCTGCTCGATTTCTTCTCGTAAAGGCATTCCGTAAACTTTATTCTCTGCAGAGGAAAGATACTTTTGCGCATCACCGAAGACCAAGTAGGATTTCGGCACTATTTTCGACAGCAGTCGATTGGCCATGCCCGGATGGGCGTTGGGCTCCCAGAAAGCGGTTTTTTTACGAAGAAGTGCCGCCATCAGTACAAACGGCGCAGACGCATAGCCCCCCACACCCAGAACAAAATCAGGTTTGTACTTCAGTATATAAACCAGCGATTGAAAAAGCCCTACCGGAATTTTCAGCAGTGTACGAAGCTTTTTGATCGGATGACCCGAAAAATTCAGCTTTCCGCTTTTAATCAGGCTGAGCGACAAATTTTCCCGCTGCATAATTTTTGTTTCGAGCCCCTCGGCGGTGCCGATGAATCGCAGCGCGATTGCGGGATCCAATTTCTGAAGAGCGCGGCCAATGGCAATGGCCGGATAGATATGCCCGCCTGTTCCGCCGCCTGCAATAATAATATTTTTTTGTTTTTTAGTTTGCGGCACGTTCAGTAGTTTCAGACAGTTCGATATTCAGCAGCACACCGAAAAGAAAACTAAGCACCATCAGCGAGCTGCCGCCGTAACTCATAAAAGGCATTGTAAGGCCCTTTGTCGGCACCAGCCCCATCACGACCGCTACGTTGATAAAAACCGAAAATGCAAAAGTTGTAATAAGGCCGAGTGCCAGACTTTTTCTGAAAACATCTTTGGCTTTGATCGCGATCTGAAAGCCTTTAAAGATGACGAAGCCATAAAGCGCCAGAATAAAAATGGCACCGACAAAACCCATCTCTTCAAAGAAAACGGCCATTGTAAAATCGGTGTGTGCTTCCGGCAGAAAAAATAATTTACCCTGGCCCTGCCCAAGCCCCGCACCGGTTAAACCGCCTGAATGAACAGACAGCATACTTTGAATAACCTGAAATCCCTTTTGCGCGGGATCCGACCACGGGTCAAGGAACGCCTGAATGCGGGCTTTTCGGTAATTGACGTTCCAGACTGCAAAATAAAAAATCGGAATGGCCGCAAGCGCGGCACCAAAGAGCCATTTCAGATTCAGGCCAAAAGCAAACAGCAGCGCCATCGCAACGAGTAAAATAATAACAAGGCTGCCGAAATCGGGTTGCTTCAGCAACAGCGCAAGTGGCGCTGTGATAAACAAAAAGAGCCAACCCCATTTCATATTACGAAAAATATTTTCATGACGGCAAACAAGAGTTGCAAAAAGAAAGCTGAAGGCAACCTTCAGAAGTTCCGAAGGTTCAAACCTGAAGCCCATCGGAAGCTGAATCCAGCGGGCCGCGCCCCCGACCTTAACACCCAGGCCCGGAACAAAAGTAAGGCAAAGTAAAACAAAGGTGGCCGGCCATAACAACCACGACCATTTTTTCAAAAACCTCATTGGCAATTGGGTAAAGAACACCAGCGAAAAACCGGCCGCAATTGTAAAAAAGAACTGCCGTTTAAAAAAATAAAGCCCGTCAGAATAGGCTTCGGTGGCAAAAATATAACTGGAGCTGTAGACCTGAATAAGGCCGATTCCGAACAAGGCAACCAGCGCTAAAAAAAGACTTGAAGTTAAAAAGCGTGTTTTCATTCAATCCCTGAGATTTATCTCATTTGAATTTTTTTACGATCTCTTTAAAATAGTCTCCTCTCTCTTCATAACTGTCAAACATATCAAAACTTGAACATCCCGGAGACATCAGCACAATATCACCGATTCTCGACTTTTGGTAGGCAATCAGCACGGCTTCCTCGAAAGTACCGATGAGGTAAGTTTCAGAATAGTCGCCCAGATCGCGGTTGATACGCTCTTTAGCTTCGCCTATGAGTATCAGGGTTTTAACTTTACGTTTGATCATATTCTGTAGCGGGCCGTAATTCAGGTTGGTATCTTTACCG
>JANOJH010000740.1:0-1628 GCA_031408135.1 Bdellovibrio sp.
TAAATCCATTAAATCAGCAATAGAACTTTCTGTGAAGGGTGATACAATCCGCATCATGCCGGGTGTTTATAAAGAAGGCAATCTGATTATTCAAAAATCTATCACCATTATTGGTATCAACTTTCCTGTTTTAGATGGTGAAAAGAAGGTTGAGATCTTTACGATTGCTGCTAATGATGTTTCTATTATTGGCTTGCGGATGATCAATACGGGCATTGGAAGTATCAATGACATCTCCGCTATTAACGCCCTTGATGCAAAGCGATTAAGGGTATTGAACAATCAATTTGAAAACACCTTTTTTGGAATTCACCTGGCAAATTGCACTGGCAGTTTAATTGAGAATAATGTACTTCATTCCAATGCGGAAGCAGAGCATCAGATTGCAAATGGCATTCATGCCTGGAAATGTGATTCACTTATCATTCGCGGTAATAAGGTGAGCGGCCATCGCGATGGCATCTATTTTGAGTTTGTTACTCATTCACTTGTTGCAAACAACTTCAGCCATCACAACATGCGGTACGGTTTGCATTTCATGTTTTCGCACAACGATGAATATCGATCCAATATCTTTCAAAATAATGGAGCAGGTGTTGCGGTTATGTACACCAAGGGTGTAAAGATGCTGGGAAATAGATTTGAAGATAATTGGGGCTCCTCTTCATATGGTATTATTTTAATGGACATTAGCGATAGTCGAATAGAGCAGAATCATTTTTCAAAAAATACGGTTGCTGTGTATATGGAAGGCTCAAGCTGATGTAATTTTTTGCAAAATATTTTCAATGGAAACGGCTGGGCTGTAAAAATTCAGGCCAACTGCGATGAGAATGTTTTTTTGAAGAATAGTTTTCTTTCTAACACATTCGATATGGCCACTAATGGATCCTTGGTTTTAAATACGGTTGATGCCAATTATTGGGATAAGTATGAAGGTTACGATTTGAATAAGGATAGAGTGGGGGATGTTCCTTTTCATCCAGTTAGTTTATATTCGATGGTCATTGAAAAGATGCCATCGGCTGTCATGTTGTGGCGCAGCTTTTTGGTTTACATGCTAGACCGAACCGAAAAAGTAGTACCTTCCATTACCCCAGAGAATTTGAAAGATCTTCATCCTGCTATGAGAAAGTATCAATTTAATGATAAGTTAATAGATGAAACGTTAATCGTTAATCGAAAAAAGTTAACTGGAGGGAGATAGAAAAGTGAACAACTATTAACGAATAACGAATAACTATTAACCATTAACCACTAACGATTCCAATGATTGCAGTTTCTGATGTAAGTAAAAAGTTTGGGAAGCTGGAGGTGTTGAAGTCGGTTGGCGTTGATTTCAATCCAGGTACTTCCTATGCTGTGATAGGCCCCAACGGATCTGGAAAAACAACCTTGATCAAATGTATTTTGGGAATGGTGCTGCCTGACACTGGAATAATTACAGTGAATGGAAAGTCGATTGCTAATGATTGGACCTATCGAAACCTAATTGGTTATATGCCGCAAATCGGGCGCTATCCGGATCAAATGAAGATTGGGCAAATCTTTGATATGATTCGTGATTTGCGCCAGGATCAATCTCACATTGATGAAGATCTGATAAAGGAATTTAAGCTGGATCGCAT
>JANOJH010000444.1:0-4889 GCA_031408135.1 Bdellovibrio sp.
TCGCGGGTTCAAGTGATTCCCCTGTTTAATTTCGCCCGGGCCGAACTGCATGTAGTGTTCAAGCTCAAATTTTTTGGCAATTTCAGCAAGTTTATTCAGGTTAACCAGCGATGCCCGTTTTTTTGAAAGCACGCCCTCTTGCTCTTCCGGAAAAAGCCGTAAGAGCTCTTCGGCCACCATAAAATTAAGAATTGAATCTCCCAAAAATTCAAGCCGTTCATTATGCGGCTGCTGTCGATTGGCCTCAACCGAAAAACTTTTGTGCGTCAGGGCCTCGATAAGAAATTCCTGATTTCTAAATTTGTAATCGAGCAAAGTCTGGAACTGAATCAGCCGTTTATTCATAATTCAACCTGTGTGCCCGTCAGCAGAACCTCTGAGCCCTGCGGCACTACGCCTTCCACTCTCACGTTGATTTCAGTGTTACGGTACAACTCATGCTCTGCAGCCGTCAGATTCGGATTGAGATTCCAGTAATCTCTTGAAATTCCCTGATTTGCCGGATGAAACTTTTTAAGCACAAGCACCTTCTTGATAGCCCCGACTTGCCTAAGGGCTTCAGATTGCAATCTGTGCAGGCTGAGTTCACGTAACAAACGCGCCCGTTCTTTGCGTTTCATCATCGGTACCTGAGTCATTATGCCGGCTTTTGTCCCTTGCCGTTCAGAGTAGGGAAATACATGCAGGCGGGTCCATGGGGTTTCAGAAAGAATTTTATAAGTATTTTCAAATTGCTCGTCGGTTTCTGAGGGAAATCCTGCAATGACATCCATTCCGACAAAGGCCCCACTAACCTGTGTGTTAATCATATTAAGGCTGTTGCGAACTTCCGCTTCAGTATATTTACGTTTCATCTGCGCGAGAACGTCCGTATCGGCGCTCTGAATACTCATATGAAAATGCGGGCAAAGGCGCGAGTCACTGAAAAGGACAATTAATTTCTGAGTCAACTCAATCGGTTCAAGTGAGGAAAGCCTTATCCGCGGTATCGTTGTCTTGGCAAGAACCGATGCTACGAGGTCTTCAAGACCGAAAACCCCATCCTCGTAATCTCCGATATGAACTCCGGTCAGTACAACTTCTTTGCTACCTGAAGATTCAAGCTCCTTTATCTTTGAAACCAATTGGTTAATGGGGATCGACCGGCTTTTTCCCCGAGCATAGGGTATAATACAGAAGCTGCAGAAGCTGTTGCAGCCGTCCTGAATTTTCAGAAAGCTGCGGGTGTGTGAAAGTTCTTCGCCGCCGCCGAACTCGAGATCATCTTTTTTAAAAATATTCGATTTAAATACTTTCTGCATTGAATCGCGTTTGAAATAACGATCCATTATCTGAGGAAGCATTCCTTTATGGGAATTGGCCACTATAAGGTCAGCGCCGGGCAAATTCTCAAATGCGCCGGTATCAACTTGGGCCGCACAGCCGGTTACAACAACTGTGGCAAGTGGTTCCTTTGATTTTATTTTGCGAATCATTCTAACCGCCTGCTGAGTTGCTTCGCCGGTAACAGCGCAGGTATTCAGTACGTGAATGGGCGGATTTGTCCTGTCGGAATTGATTTTAAAACCATTTGCACTCAGATTTTTCTGAATGAGGCCGGTATCATAGGTATTAACCTTACAACCAAAGGTATGAACAATAAATTCATAATCTTTCTGTACCGGTTTTAGTTCAATGTTATCCATCCGCCACCTATTAGTTTTTGATTTTTATATAAAACGGCCGCTTGGCCCGGCGCAACGGCTCTCTGTGGTTCAACGAATGAAAGTTTCACACCACGGTGAGTTTTAGTTACTTTTGCGATTGAGGCTTTATGCTGATAACGGATTTTTACTTCGTAGTTACTGCCATCATCGACTTCCGCCAGCCAGTGTGGCTCGATAACCTCAACTTCATTCGAATAAAGGTGTGATTCTTCACCCACCCAGACTGTGTTATCAACTGCATCTATTTTCAGAACAAAAAGCTTTTCATGGTACGTCATCCCGAGCCCTTTGCTCTGGCCGATTGTGTAGAGATGAATTCCTTCGTGATCCGACATGATCGTGCCTTCAGGGTACCTTTTGATTTTCCCTTTTTTAAGGCTCAATATCTGGGGGCTGACCTGCTCTTTTATAAATTGGTCATAGCCTTTATTACCAACAAAGCAAATGCCGGTTGAATCTTTTTTCTTGGCCACAACAAGGCCTTTTTCTTCGGCAATTCTGCGTACTTCCGGTTTTTTCAAATGGCCGATCGGAAACAGCAGCTTTGTTACAATTTGCGGATCGATAGTAAATAAAAAATAAGTCTGGTCTTTCCAGTCATCCGTTGAAGTCTGAATAAAGGCCTTGGAATTTTCATCGCGAATAATCTGCGCGTAGTGCCCTGTTGCCAGAAAGTCGCAATCCAGCTCTTTCATTTTTTTTATCAAGTGATCAAACTTAAGATAGGTATTGCAGTTTACGCAAGGTAGCGGTGTCTCGCCGTTAAGGTAGGCGTTGATAAAGGGATCAATTACCGAAGCCTTGAATTTGGCTTCACAGTTCAGAACATAAAACGGAATATTTATTTTGTCAGCCACACTTCGGGCATCATCTACATCGATACTCGAGCAACAGGTGCCATTGCCTTCGGTAATATCACACTGGGCATAGTCCCACACTTGCATCGTTGCACCGATAACCTCATAGCCCTGCTCGACCAGCAATGCGGCAGCAACTGAACTATCCACTCCGCCACTCATAGCGACAAGAACCCGGCCTTTTGACTTTTGAATATTATTTTCAGATTGCATGTGACTTCTTCTTTTCTTCCGAATTAATTCCGCGCAGCTTCAGAACGGTGTCGCTCAAAGTCTGCACGAAGCTGTGTATTTGAGGCTCCTGCGTGGCCCATCCGAGACTGACCCGCAAAGAGCTCTGAGCTTCTTGCTTTGTTAGCCCCATCGCAAGCAACACCGGGCTCGGCTCTGGATTTCCACTGCTGCAGGCTGCACCAGTACTGACTGAATATCCCTTAAGATCGAGAGTCATCAGCAAAGTCTCACCGTCAATACCGTCAATGATCAGGCTTGAAGTGTTCGAGATTCGAGAAGTCTTTTCAGCCGTTATCGAAACATCCGGCAATGAAGCCAGAATCTTTTGCTCCATCAAATTCCTTAAGCCGCTCATCGATTCTATTTTGCTTTCGCAATTTTTAAATTCATCCAGAACGATATTCAAAGCCGCAATTCCGAGAATATTTTCGGTACCACCTCTTCGTCCACGCTCCTGCCCACCGCCGTGAATCAGAGGCACCCAAGGAGAATTTTTTCTGATGTAACAGAATCCGAGGCCCTTGATCGAGTACAACTTGTGCGCCGAGAAAGTGGCGTAATCAACACTGAAGTCTGCGAAATCAACAGTTGCTTTTCCGAGTAGCTGAACACAATCAGAATGCATATAAGCACCGACTGCATGAGCCATCTCAGAAATTTCCTTTATCGGAAAGACTGTGCCTGTTTCGTTATTCGCATACATAACCGAAACTAAAGCCGTACGAGCTGAAAGTTTTTCACGGATGAAATTCAAATCAATCCTACCATCTTTACTAACCGGTATGAAATGGATGATCGCGCCCTGCGAAATTAAATAGTGTGCGGTTTTCTGAACGCTAGGATGCTCAACTTGGCTAATCAGAAATTCATTTCGGCTCGGGTTATTTCTCTGGTTTTTAAAATGATCCCATAGCGAGCGCAAAACCGAACTGTTCCCTTCGCTCGCACCTGAATTAAAAACAATTTCAAGTGGTGAACATGAAAGTAACTCCGCAATTTTTTGCCGGGTTTCGCGAATTATCGTTTTAGGTACACGACTATCAAAATGTATCGAAGAGGGATTGCCTGCGAGGTCGATAAGCTCAACCCACCTCGACCTAAGTGCGGGAAGGTGAGGAGTCGTTGCATTGTAATCTAAATATATTCTCTGATGAGAACCCGAATTCGAGTAATTTTGCATAGCGCCATGTTGTACATTAAATTGAAAAAATTGAAAAGATCTAAGTAGTTAGCTCATACTTTAGCGGTATCTTTAATGAAGGGCTTCTTTCGGAGTGGGTTATAAACAGGCCCCTTATTGCTTGGCGCTTGCTTGATGATCGCTTTTTCGCCGTTTTCGTTTGAAAAATTGTAGCGTCCGAACGATATAATACCCAGCAATATCAGTAAGTTAAATAAGCTTCCCATATTTATATCCCCTGTCCTCTTAAATAGGACTCGACTAAGATTTAAAGTGGTTAATTTTTACATGGATTGTGACTC
Source organism: Bdellovibrio sp. (assembly GCA_031408135.1). Lineage (GTDB taxonomy): Bacteria > Bdellovibrionota > Bdellovibrionia > Bdellovibrionales > Bdellovibrionaceae > Pseudobdellovibrio. The sequence goes on from JANOJH010000444.1 coordinate 4,280, forward strand.
GAAAAAGACTGTTTAGAAAGACATGGGGCTCTCCGATAAGAAACCTGAATGGATTACCTCAAAACAAATCTTAAATGGGAAGATTTTTTCACGAAAGAGTCAGTTGAACTCGATGAAAAAATGCAGTCTCTTGATATGGATTCACTCAGCAAATCCAAACTGAGACTTTCGCTAGAAAATAACATTCTGGATTGGAATAAGTATGAAGCCTGGGTGCTTGAAAACCTAGGTTGCACAAGTATCAAGGCTGATGTGAGCTCTGTGGTCCTTGACAGTTTCGCTGAAAATCTACAAGACACTCTGGATGCTTATTCGACTCATGACTACTGGAGTGAAGATCTGATGCCGATCATGACCTGGGACGAACAGGTCATCGTATTCGGACTTCAATATAATGAAAATCTGATCGCGATTCCGAACCATATTTTTATTCTTGCGCCACCACAGATATTAACTAGCCTCTCTAAAAAACTTTCAAAAAGTGATGACGGTCATGAAAACAGTGAGAAAGAATCAAAAGACAAAACTGATCTGACGATGTCGGGAATTGAAGGACTGTCGTTGGAAGTTGAACCGCTTACTTTTGATTTTAAAGACTTATCCCGAAAAC
>JANOJH010000779.1:0-13526 GCA_031408135.1 Bdellovibrio sp.
GTAAGTGAAAAAGGGTTGGCCGGATTCGAATCACTCTAGAACTTTCGTCGAGTCGAGATCGCAAAAGCATTCTGGTGTCGGCTAATGGCAATGATGCTAAACTATTCATTCAGCTTTTCAAGTTTGAAGGTGTGCATGCTAAAGAAAGTTTTAATCGGAGTTTTCTGTTTTTTTCTACTGACCGGTTTATCGGTTTACCTTGTGTATTTGTCTGTTTTGCAGGGGTTACCTGAAATTATAAAAATCGAAGATTACAAGCCGCTTCTCGTCTCGCAGGTTTATGACCGAAATAATATTAAAATCGGCGAATTTTACCGCGAGCGCCGTGTACTGGTAACTTATAATGACCTTCCAAAAAGTGTGGTTAATGCGTTTCTGGCGGCCGAGGATGGACAATTTTTCGAGCACAACGGAATAAACTTTCAAGGTTTGCTAAGAGCTGCGATCGTCAATATGCGCGCGGGCTACAAAGTACAGGGCGGTTCAACAATTACTCAGCAGGTGGCCAAAACCTTATTTCTTTCAAGCGAGCGCAGTTACACTCGAAAACTTAAAGACATTTTGTTAGCTCTGCAAATGGAAAAAAATCTGACCAAAGAAGAAATTCTTTATCTCTACCTGAATCAAATTTATTTCGGCGAGAGTGCTTATGGGATTGAAATGGCATCGCAGACGTATTTTAAAAAACCTGTAAAAAAATTAAGTCTGCCAGAAGCGGCCATGCTGGCCGGCCTGCCGAAAGCGCCATCAGAATTTTCGCCGGTGCGTAATCCATCGCGCGCAAAAGAACGCCAGATTTACGTACTTAATCGAATGGCCGATGTAAAATATATTACAAAAGAAGAAGCAGAAGCCGCTATTAATATGTCTCTTAAAGTTTACCTTAAAGAGGATTACGAAATTTCTGCCCCCTTCTACCTTGAAACAGTCCGACAGTTGTTAGTCAAGCAGCTGGGTGAAGAAACGGTTCTAGATCTCGGAGTAACAATCTATACGGGCCTCGATATCGAAAAACAAAAAGCTGCGAATGTTGCCGTCGTCAGCGGATTGAAGGAGCTTGATAAACGTCAGGGCTTTCGTGGTCCGATATTAAATCTTTCGACCGAAAGCACAATCGAAGAATACCTACTGAAGCTGAAAAAGAAAATGATTTTGGAATCGAATCCCGAAAGAACAATTTTGCCTAACGGCCAATTTGCAGAAATCGAATGGATCCCGAAAAAATCAGCTGAAAAAATTGAAGCACTAAAAAATGCGATTGCCGAAAAGCTGCCTTCATTTCTGAAAGTTCAATCAACTTATGAGGCGGTTATTACCGAAGTGAACGACAGCATCGGCTACGTTGAAGTTAAGTTGCCTGAAACAAAAGGCTACATTGATTTTGAAACTATGGCCTGGGCCCGCAAACCCAATCCGGATAAAAAATCCGAACTTGATTTGATAAAAGTTCCATCCGTCGCATTGAAAGTGGGCGATGTTGTGCTTGTCAAAATTATTTCGGAGAATGTTGAATGGCCAAAACCACCAGAACCAAAAGTAAAGCCAAAGAAAAATACGCCGGTCGTTGCAGCTAAGGTGTATCCCGATGCTGTCAATCATTTGCAGGTCGAGCTTGATCAGGAGCCGCTTGTAGAGGGCGCATTGCTATCGATAGATCAACAGACTCAGGATGTTCTTGCGATGGTTGGTGGTTATAGCTTTGCCAGAAATGAATTCAACCGCGCGCTGCAGGCCGCGCGGCAAACAGGTTCGGCTTTTAAGGCACTGGTATACGCCGCCGCTCTCGACAAAGGATACAATCCATCAACCTTACTGATCGATGCGCCGATCGCCTACCGGCAGGCGGCCGAAGAAGGTCAGCAGGAAGATAAAATCTGGAAACCTTCAAATCATGAAAAAGATTTTAGTGGCGAAATCACAATGCGAAATGCCTTGGTTAAATCGCTCAATATACCTTCGGTCAAAATCGTAGAAGACATCGGGGTAAACTACGCCAATGAATTTGCGCAGCGGCTCGGAGTGTTTTCAAAACTTAACCCCGATTTTACAATGGTGCTGGGCTCGAGCTCACTTACTCTCTATGAAATGACTAAAGCATTTTCGCAATTCGGAAGACTTGGTCTGCGTACCCGTCCGATCATGATTAAAAAAGTAATCGATCGCAAAGGTACGATTTTGCTTGAAAAGCTCGATTTAGACGCCCGCTTTGTAGATGAAACAAAAAAACTGGATGATTTATTTGAAATTAAACGAAAGGCTTATCTTGATGGTTCGGCAGCTCCAGTGGCGCCTAGCAGTTCCGACAACACCAGCGGAGATCCACAGGTAGCCGTTGCAGCTGCAACAAATTCGCCGTTTTACTTTAAAGATCCGGAACAATTGATTAAACCTGAAATTGCTTACGTCATTACCGATATGCTGAGGGGCGTGGTTGAAGACCCCGGTGGCACTGGCGGACGTGCGGCTTCGCTCGGCAGAGAACTCGCTGCTAAAACCGGCACAACAAACGGTTATTTTGACGCCTGGTTTGTCGGCTACACGCCAAATATTGCAACCGGCGTTTGGGTTGGGTTTGATAAAGAAAAAACCATCGGCAAGTCTGAAGTCGGCGGTAAGGCTGCGTTGCCGATCTGGTTAAACTTCATGAAAGACGCACATAGTAATTTACCGGTAATGTCATTTCAAATACCCGACAGTGTAAAAATCGTGAAAATTGATGCTGAAACTGGTAAGCTACCCAATTCGGCTAGCGCACGAGTTGTCAGTCAGGCTTATATTTCCGGAACTGAACCAACAACTGCTGCAAGCCGATCTGAAGAAGCAACAGATCACTTGAAGCAGGATATGGATGAGTAAAGAAATACATGTTTGGGGCGTCAAACAGAACAATCTAAAAAATATCGATGTAAAAATTCCGCTCGGAAATTTAACTGTTATTTGTGGTCCTTCAGGCTCTGGAAAAAGTTCGCTGGCATTTGAAACACTATTTGCGGAAGGCCAGCGGCGCTTCATCGAAAGTATGTCTAATTACGCGCGTCAGTTTTTGAACAAAGCGCCCAAGCCCGATATTGAAGGCATTAACAATATTCCTCCGGCAATATCTATTGAACAGAAAAATACAGTTAAGTCGAGCCGTTCTACAGTTGGCACAACAACCGAACTTATCGATTATCTGAGATTGCTTTTTGAAAAAATCGGCGTTCCTTACTGTCCGAATCATCACATTCCGGCCAAGAAAAGTTCAACGTCAGAAGCCAGCGATCTGGTATTGCGCCAGTTTCCCGGGAAGCGCGGTTACATTCTGGTTGAGATTCCGAAAACCTCCCGAATTCTTGAGGGAAAAAAACTTCACTCGCTTTTGCTGCAAGAAGGCTATCTGCGGATAACAACAATAAAAGAAAAAAAACCAAAGAAAAAATCCGACCCTGCAGTTCTTGAAGTTCAAGACATTGTCGATATCGGCACTCCAGCGATCATTAAGAAGGGCATCCCCGCCGATACATTTTACATTGTGGTTGACCGCCTCTCTTTTTCTGAAGATGAAAAAGGCAGGCTGACTGATTCTATTACTCAGGCCTACGATGCCAGTCTGAAATACACCGTTGGTACACAGGTGCGGCGTGCGCTTGTTATCACAACCGAGGGCGACGTTCTTAAACTCAGCGAAGAGCCCTCGTGTGCCATCTGCGGATGGACGCCGCCGCAAATCACATCCAAGTTATTTTCTTTCAATTCTCCAATAGGCGCCTGCACGTGTTGTAAGGGTTTCGGAAACATTTTAGAGCTGGATGAAGCCAAGGTTATCCCGAATCCGAATCTGGCGATTGCGGAAGGCGCGCTGAACCCTTTTACAATGCCCAGCGCCGAGCAGGATAAGAAATCGCTTTTTGTTTTTTGTAAAAAACAGAAAATAGATTTGCAGAAGCCGTGGAAAGAGCTGCCTAAGCCGCACCGAGACCTTATCTGGAGCGGTAATAAGGATTTTTTCGGCGTAACGGGCCTGTTTGAATATTTAGAGCAACTTAAATATAAAATGCATGTGCGGGTTTTTATTTCGCGCTACCGCAGCCCGCGCCTATGCCCCGAATGTAAAGGGTCGCGCCTGCGCAAAGAAGTTCAGACAATATTTATTACAAAAAAAACGATCTCTCAGCTAACAGCAAAAACTATCGAAGACATGTCTAGTTTTTTTGAAAAAATCAGCCTGACAGACCATGAACTTGAAATTGCCGGAGAGGTGCTCAAGCAGATCAGAGCCCGACTCGGTTTTTTGATGCGAGTCGGGGTTAATTATCTCACTCTTGATCGCGAAACCCGAACACTATCGGGCGGCGAATACCAGCGGCTTGTTCTGGCCAACCAACTTGGAATGGGGCTATCGCAGGCGCTATATGTGCTCGACGAACCAACTGTTGGCCTACACCCGCGCGACAACGAAAGGCTGATTTCGATCCTTAAAGATCTGAAAGATCTTGGCAACACACTTGTCATTGTTGAACACGATCACGATGTCATCAAAAGTTCGGAGAACATTATCGAAATGGGCCCGGGTTCGGGATTTCTCGGTGGGAATGTTGTTTATTCGGGCCCGACAGAAAATTTCTATGATTCAAAAGAATCCGTAACAGCGTCGTATCTTAGGCCACAGAAATGGACACCGCTTCGAACGAGCCGTCCCGTCGAAATTGAAAATTACCGGTACAAGCTCGAACTTCGTGGTTGCAAAGGTCACAATCTGAAAAATATCGATGTTGAATTTCCTCTAAATCGATTGGTTGTTATAAGTGGGGTCAGCGGCTCGGGAAAATCTACACTTGTCAGTAAAACACTTTACCCTGCGCTTGCACGAAAGCTTGACCTCGAGTACGAGCCGGTTCAGGAATACTCAAAACTGCTCGGCGCAGAAAATATTAAAAATGTCGTTTTGATCGATCAGTCTCCGATTGGAAAATCAGCCCGCAGCTCACCGATAACCTACTTAAAGGCATTCGATTCTATCCGTTCGTTGATGTCCACTACCGTTGAAGCCCAGCAGCGTGGTTATACACCCGGCACTTTCAGTTTAAATGTTGATGGTGGACGCTGCCCGGCTTGTAAAGGTACTGGATACGAAGAAATCGATATGCAATTCATGGACAACGTCATTCTTCCATGTGACGTCTGCGATGGTAAAAAATACCGCCCTGAAATTCTTGAAGTTCAGTTTAATAATAAAAATGTTCATCAGATTCTGTCGCTGACGGTGGCCGAAGCCATGAATTTTTTCGTCGCCCACCCGAATATCCGCAAACCACTTTCGGTATTAAAAGAAGTCGGACTCGATTATTTAACCCTGGGTCAGCCGGCCAACTCACTTAGCGGCGGAGAGTCTCAGCGCCTGAAAATTGCGCGTGAGCTGTCGCAAGTTACTCAAAAAGCAACCCTCTATATACTTGATGAACCAACAACAGGCCTGCATTTCCGCGAGGTCGATTTGCTGATGAAAGTGCTTCACAAATTGATCGAAGCCGGTGGTTCGGTAATTGTTGTAGAACATAATTTGGATGTGATTAAAAATTCGGATTATATTATTGATATGGGGCCCGAAGCAGGCAAAAATGGTGGATACGTGGTTGTGGCCGGCACAGTTGAACAGCTGATTGCGACCAAGAAAAGTTTAACAGGCCAGTATTTAAAAAAATATGTAGGAATGTAATGATGCCCAGCGAACTGAAATTAACATTAAAAGAACTTCTGGCATTTAAGAAATATCTCATTGTCGTTGCAATTACGGGCATCATTGGTGCTGCCTGCAAAGGTTATATCTCGATATTCAATAAACAAATGTTCAATGCAGCTGAAACCAATCCCGATAGTTTGCGCTCTCTGGCGTGGGTTGGGGCCTTGCTTGCCATTTCAATCGGAATCAGCCGATATTTTCATATCTATCTGATGAATCTTGCCGCCGAAAACGTTTCGCAGGTGCTCCGCCAGAAGCTGCAGGCCAAGTTTATGCGGCTAAATCTTAAATTTCATAATACATATGCCGCCGGTTCAGGCGGCCTGATCAGCAGGACTATGAACGACATCCGAATTATTCATGATGGTCTGCGCCTGTTTGCCGATCTTTTCAGTGCGCCTTTACTTTTTGTGTTTTTGATCGGGAGCCTTTTTTATCTCGATGTCACACTAACCACTTATATTTTATTGATTACCCCGGTTCTGCTTTTTTTCCTCAAGGTAATTTCGAAAGGCATTCGAAATTACTCGATCTTCGGCATTGAACAGCTTGAAAAGATCACCTCAACAATAAAAGAAACCCTGGATGGAGTCAGAACCATTCAGGCTTTTAATCTCGAGCCGCGAATGGAAAAGCGCCTCACCGAACAGGGCGCCGAGTTCGTTGGAATGCGCAAAAAAGTACATTCATTGATAGAATCAATGGGGCCGATAAACGAATTTATCGCAACTTTTTTGATTCTCGCGGTCGTTTATTATTTTTCGCTGAAAATTTCTCAACAGCAGGCCACAACCGGTTCGATGATGGGATTTATTACAGCATTGATGATGACCAATGAGCCTTTAAAGAAGTTTCAGGAAGCCTATGTTAGAATTCAGGAAACCCGTGTAGCGGCCGCGCGGGTTTTTACGCTTCTGGAGGAAGACAGTGAAGTTACCGAGTCGCCAACTGCTGCCGATTTTCCGCACGACTGGACAACGATCGAGTACCGCAATATTGATTTCTCGTATGTGAACGAAAAGCTGATTAATAATTTCAGCCTTAAAGTTAAAAAAGGACAAGCTATTGCGTTTGTGGGCGAAAGCGGAAGTGGAAAATCCACTCTTGCTAATCTTCTTGCACGATTTTTCGAACCCCAGGCCGGCGAAATACTGATCGGGAACAAAAACATCAAAGAAATCAAGCTTGCTGAACTTCGAAAAAATATTGGCTTGGTCTCGCAGGATGTATTCCTTTTCTCGGATACGATCCAGAACAACATTCTTGCGAGCAAAGAAAATAGAGACATGCAGGCCGTAGAACTTTCGGCCAAGGCCGCGCACGCACATGACTTCATTATGCGTCTGCCGGCCCAGTATCAGACCCAAACCGGTGAACGGGGCAATTTGCTCTCCGGCGGTGAAAAACAACGTATAGGCATTGCCAGGGCCCTATTAAAGGATGCTCCGATATTAGTTCTTGACGAGGCCACCAGCGCTCTTGATTCCATAAGTGAAGAGCAAGTGCAAAAAGGTCTTGAGGTCCTGATGAAGGGCCGCACAACTTTTGTTATTGCCCACCGCTTATCAACTATCCAGAACGCTGATCTGATTTTAGTCCTGAATAAAGGCAATATTGTTGAACGCGGGACCCACGCCGAACTTATTGCAGCTAAAGGCGAATACTCGCGTCTTTTCGAACTCCAGATCAAATCCTGATCCCAGATTGAGACATGTCTACTTTATTTTCGACATTGGCTAAAGTCTGTCAATAATGTTGACGATAACTTCTTTGACAGTATTCAGACAAATCTTAAAGGGAGTGCGAAATGATTAACTGGAATGATTTTGAACATATACATGTTATCAAAAAATTAAAACAGATTTTGCATTCTTGGTGGAGCGTTGACATCATCTTTACAGATGAACGCGGCCACTTAAAGGGTTTAGACGGCGAAAAAGTTGCATTCATAAATCCGGCAATCAGCATGCTTATTCAAAAGGATGCCATAAAGGCAAGCCTTGCCGAACTTGTTTCTTCGACAGTGCAGGAATTCCGAACAACAAACAACCAGTATGTTTTCAAAAAATGGGATGCTGTCGGATTTGATGTCTGTGTTTTTCCGATCTTAATAGAAAATGATTTTGTCGGTACAGTGGTCGCTACGGGCTTCTTCAATGACTCTGTCGATTCAAACCGAATTTCAGAAGTTAAGGAACGATTGGCCGCTTTCGGCTGTTCAGCTGACCTGATCGAAAAATCTCTGAGTAAAATCCAATATCTCGAAACTGCAAACAAACAGCATTTCTGTCAGCTGGTCGAACTTGTCGCTCAGGAAATCGTTACTCTGCACGTTGAGATTTCAAGCCGCGAAGACCGAATCACTGAACTGAATAAAGAGCTGGGCAACCGATTCAGATATGACAACATGATCGGAAAATCAAAACCGATGCAATCGCTTTATGCCTTGCTTGATAAAATTAAATTTGCAGACTCGACAGTTATGGTTCAGGGCGAAAACGGTACCGGTAAAGAGTTGATTGCAAAATCAATTCACTATAACTCGCATCGCAAAGACAAAAATTTTGTAATTCAAAACTGTTCTGCATTCAATGACAATCTACTTGAATCTGAATTGTTCGGACACGTTAAAGGATCATTCACCGGCGCACTGAAAGACAAAAAAGGTCTTTTTGAAATGGCCGATAACGGAACTTTCTTTCTGGACGAGATCGGGGATACATCACCGCAAATGCAGGTTAAACTTCTTCGTGTACTTCAGGAAGGAACATTCACTCCGGTTGGCTCAACTGAAATGAGAAAAGTTGACGTCAGAATTGTGGCCGCCACCAATCGAAATCTCAGAGAAATGGTTGAGCAAGGCACATTCCGGGAAGATCTTTATTATCGTCTTAATGTAATTAATATTCGTGTACCGCCTTTGCGTGAGCGAAAAGAAGACATTTCGGTTTTGGTAGAGCACTTCCTTGCAAAAATTGCTGAATCTTCGAATAAGCCGAAAAAACAGCTAATGGGACGCACGGTTGAAAAACTTTATGACTATCCATGGCCCGGCAATGTCCGTGAATTACAGAATGAAATCGAAAGACTCTGTGTTTTGACGGGTGATGACACCAAAGTAAGCCATGAAATTCTTTCGCCTAAAATTCTTGAACTAAGTGAAAAAAGCAAAGTTCAGGGCTCAAGATTACACGGCAAATTAAAAGACGCGCTGGAAGATCTAGAACGCGAAATGATTAAGGAAGGCCTGCGCAGAACCGGCTGGAATAAATCAAAATTAGCCAAGGAGCTCGGAATCAGCCGTGCCGGTCTGATTATGAAGGTTGAAAAGTACGGTCTCGATAAGCGCAAACTCGCCAGATAATAACCAGATAAATATTACAGATATGTCGAAACAATCCAACCCCGGAGCCAATGGCTTCCGGGGTTTTTTTATGTCAATTTAGCTGACAGAAATTTTTTACAATTCGAATTATATAAAAAAATTCAAACAGTTGCGCGCCCCCTGCCCGCCTTGGCATAAAAACTATCCGCTGTTAAAAATCTAACAATTTTTGGCACATCCTTTGAATAGATTTTTTATTGGGTATGAAACTTTCTTTCGGAATGCGGGGTAAAGGTGATTAATTTAACAAATGATTCGGCCTGGATAAAAGCCAACGAGCTCATCCGGGAAAAGTACGGCAAAAATCTTAGTTATCGTGCGATTAAGCTTATCAGCGAAAACTCTAAGACTTTGCACGATGAAAATTTCTATTCTATTGGAGACGATCTTGTTATCCCGTTAAGGCTTAAAAATTTTAACTTGGGCGATGTCATTGTTAGCCGTGGCTCGTTGCTTAACTCAGATCAAAAACTCGAAGTGCTAGACCTCGTGAAGTTTCTTGTTGAGCCTAAAGTCTATAGTCTTCAATTGCGCCAGTCAGAAGAAAATCTGATTAACCAGACGTCCAAAGCGCTGACGCTGGTCAATTCAAGAAGCGTAATTCCGATCCATCCGCCGGAAAAATTCAGAAAGCAGACGCTTTCACAGATTCTTATGCTGAAGTCGCACACTGAATTGACCCGCAATAAAGTGGCCCTGAAAATTCATGAAATGACCGAGCGAAACCTCTTTGTTCATCTTGATGACATCATCAATTCTCTTTCGTCTAAAGAAGAAATTAAAACACTCAATGATGTGACGGTTTATATTGCCGATATCATGCTGCTTTCCAAAGCGACGTTAAGCCTGTTGCAGGAATATCTCGAGATGAATTCGGCCGATGGTCCGCTTTTTCTAGTGGGCTCAAGTCTAAGTCTAGAAGCCATAGAAAATGTAGACTGGCCTGAAAGTCTGAAAAAAGACCTAATGGGTTTCTTCTTCGATATTGATCGCGTACCTCTCTCTCAGCAGACCAGTCCAGAAATTCTTGAACTACTTTTTTTCCAACTGGATACTGTTTTAAGTTAACGACTTTCTTGCGTTTGCTTTGAATTAATGACAGCATAATTTGATGGGTGAACTCGTTTCTGCACAAATTCAAGATTGGATTTCCGACCACATCGGTACGTCTGAATATTCGATCGTTCAGCTCGCAGGAGATGCGTCCGCACGACGCTATCATCGCATAATTCAGGATGAAAAAACCTGGGTGCTTATGTCATGGGAACCCTTTAAACAGAACGACTATCCCTTTCTAAGTGTGCAACGGCACTTTTCAGAATGCCAAATTCAAGTGCCCGAAGTAACTGCTGTCGGAGAATCTCTCGGTGTTTTGCTTCTCGAGGACCTTGGCGACCTCACACTCGAGCGCAAATTCTGGGAAGCCTCCAAACAAGAAGCTTCTGAAGATTTTTATCTCAAAACAATAGACGAGCTAATTAAGATTCATGACGTTGCAACTTTTTCAGATGTAAGATCCACGGCTTTAACAACGAAATTCGATACAGCAAAGTTTCTGTGGGAAATGAATTATGCCAAAGAAAATTTATTGCTGGGACTACTTAATTTTAAATTAACAGACTCAAACGCGAAACGCCTAGATGATGCATTTTTAAGTTTTTGCGGCATCCTCGACCGCGAGCCCAAAGTTATTTGTCATCGCGATTTTCACTCACGCAACGTTATGCTGAAGCGAAACAAAGTGGTGATCATAGACTTTCAGGATGCGCGATTGGGCCCGGTTCAGTATGACCTGGTCAGCTTGTTTAAGGACTCTTACGTTGATATGAGCGACGAGTATGCTCAACGCTTGTTGAATTATTATCTCGAAAACGCAAAAATAAAAAATATTCCGGGTTTCAGTCATGAACAATTTTCTGAAATTTATGAACTTCAGTCTCTCCAGCGCTGTTTTAAGGCGTGCGGCAGTTTTGCGAGTTTTATGAACCAACGGGGCGATACCCGCTACCTGAAGTATTTGGCACCTACTCTGAAAAGAGTTCTTAAGTCGCTTGCCAGATTTCCAGAGTACAATATCATTTATAACCTGCTGTCTGACGCCGGCGCTTTAGAAAAAAATTTCGAGATCACTCCGTGAACGTCTTTTTCCTGGCAGCAGGTCTTGGCACAAGATTGCGGCCACTAACCGATAAATTTCCAAAACCTTGCGTTCCATTTCTTAATGTACCTCTTGGTTACTATCAATTTCGATTTCTGCAGAATCTGAAAATTACGGGCTGTGTTGCCAATTCGCATCATCTTGCAAGTCAAATTGAACGTCTTTATAAAAATCAGGGTTATCTGAACCATCGGATTTTGATTTCGAACGAAGCCGGTTCAGATCTTCTCGGCAGCGCTGGCGGACTGAAAAAAGCTTCTCAGCTGTTCGGCACCGACGAAACAATTCTGATGATGAATGCCGACGAGGTTTTTTTCACCCCTGATCAGAACTTTCTGCAAAGTGCCTTACAGCAGCACATATCACGCAATAATCTGGCAACTCTGATCGTGATGAAACACCCCGAAGCCGGCAATAAATTCGGCGCCATCTGGTGCGATGAAAACAACACAGTTAAAAATATTATGGTCGCAAAAACAAAACCCGATCAGAAAGAGCGGCTAACACCTTGGCACTACATCGGTGTCATTCTGCTGAATAAAAGAGTGTTGCCGCTGATACCCGAAAACGTTGAGACCAATATTTTTTACGACATCCTCATAAAAGAACTGGGTCGTGACTCAGTTGAAGTCTTTAAACTGGATTGCACTTGGTTTGAAACGGGAAATCCGAACGATTATCTTTCGGCAACAAGAACCCTGTTAAGCTCACTCGATGAAAACACTTTGGATTTTATCAATCATTTTGACCCGTCACACCTCGTTCAGAACGCTGGCGGAGCTTCGCTTATTTCAGATTCGGTTTCAATTTCCGAGGAAAAACTAAGGGGCTATAACGTCATTTCAAAAACCACAAACCGGCAGAATCTGAATACATTAATTGAAAACTCCGTACTCTTTGAAAATGAAATCTTAAACTCTGGTTATTTTACCTAAACTGGTGGCTCGGCTTGCGCCGGTGCTACCGGGTAAGTTTGAATTTAAGGAAAGACCACGCGCAGCTGCCAGGTACGCAAAAGCCGCACCCTCAACACTTTCTACGGGCCAGCCGTATTCGACGGTGGTTTTAATAACGATCTTCGGCAGAAGCTGACTTATTTTTTCAATCAGAAAAGTATTCTTTGCACCACCGCCACAGAAAATTATTTCCTGCGGCAGCTCTGCACACAAATTCCGGTAAGCCCGGGCTACGCTTTGCGCGACAAAATCAGTCAGTGTCGCCAAGCGATCGTTTATTTTCAGTTTATGTAGTTCTTTTTTATATTTGTTGTAGAAAACTTCGCCGAACTCTTCACGTCCGCAACTTTTCGGCGGTTTTTTTTTAAAAAAACCGTGGGTTAACATTTTATCGACAAGCTTTGGGTCAACTTTGCCTTTACGCGCCCACATTCCGTTTTTATCAAATTGTTTTTTTTCTTTGGTGTGAATCTTAACGGCCATATCCATTAACATGTTTGCTGGCCCCGTATCAAAGCCCTGCACAAGCTGCCGATTTCTGATTAATGAAAGGTTACTAATGCCTCCTAAATTATGAACGCTGATGGTCTCTCCGGCTCTGCCAAAAACCCCGGCGTGAAAAAAAGTGGCAATTGGAGCACCCTGGCCGCCAAGTGCAATATCGGCAGCTCTGAAGTCTGAAACGACGATAGCATTTGAAATGGCTGACAAATAGCTGGGTTCACCTATCTGAAGTGTCGCAACGCCGCCGCGATGAAAAACAGTTTGCCCGTGCAAACCGATTAAAAGAACGTCTTTAAACTCGGCGCTCAGTTTCTTAAAACATTCGGCATAGTACCGGCCCAGATCGTGATGTAAAAGCGCCAGCTCATCAACATAAATTTTATGCTTCGCCGCCTGTGCCAATCGTAGTTTTAATTTTTTTGAGAATGAAAAGCTCGAGGTCGCCAGATGTCGGCACGACAGATCTTTTTTATTAATCTCAATCAAAACAAAATCGGCACCATCAAGGCTTGTGCCGTTCATTATTCCTAAACATTTGAACTTATCGGTTTCATGGCTGATCATACTTATTCAAGTATGACTTCCATACAATTACGGTGCAATAAAATTATCCTGTGCGGCCTTAAGTTTATAACGGCGATTCATCATTCTGAAAATGTCATCACCGGCCACACCGATCATGTCACCGTTAAATTCTTTTGCAAGACCTTCGGCTGAAGCGGGGTCGCGTTTTCCACCGCCGATATTTTTATCTAAATCGGCTGCACCATTAAGCGTCGAACTATTTCCTTTTAACCCGCCTGC
>JANOJH010000806.1:0-1839 GCA_031408135.1 Bdellovibrio sp.
GAAGAACTAATTGCCCATGTTAACGGAATTACTCCTCCAACTACAAAAATACTTCCACCAATAATTCGCATCCAGGTTAAGGTTTGAAAGGAATCACTATCAATAAATTCGGCTGATCGCGCAAACCAAAGTCCATGCTCCACAACAGCCTGGAACTGTAAGAGTCCAGCCGGAAACATATCCAACAAAACCATCAGCATTAATCCAATATTGATCGACCAGAAAGAAATACGCAAAACTTTCCCTTTCCAATGATTGCTATCAGTGAGTAGTTGACAGCAGAATAAGATGGTAGCGATGGAGAGATTGCCATAGACGCCCATCAGCGCGGCATGTCCGTGATTGACGGTAAGGTAGGTTCCATGTTCGTAATAATTGGCAAGCGGAAGGTTGATAATGAATCCCAACACACCTGCACCAAAAAAATTCCAGAAGTTCACAGCAATCAGAAAAAGGAATACTTCGGGCATACCAAATTTTTTGTGTGATGATACAGATTTGCCAGTGGATAAAGTTGATTCTACCACACCAGGCAACTTTTGAAAACGCCATGCCTCTAACGTAAGCAAGATGAGTGGTATAACTTGAAGGGTTGAAAAGACCGAGCCTAGTGCCATGGTACCAACGGGTTTGGCGTTCCAATAGAAATTATGTGAGATGCCAAGTAAACCTGATCAGAGGAAAAGCAAGGTGGCTATATAGATCACTCGAATGGCAGCCTGTTTACTGACAAGCCCCATCAATACCATGAAATAACCAACCAGTATTGTCGTAAAGACTTCAAAGAAAGCTTCGGCCCACATGTGAATGACACACCACCGCCAGAAGTCGGCAATCACAAAATTAGTTTTGGGGGTTGCCACAAAGCCTGAAAGCAATAACACAAGAATACTACAAGTTGCGTAGACCAGCCAGTTTGGTAATTGCCACGGCTGACCAACTTTTATAGCAGGCTTAAGTGCTTTGTAAAGTGTGAAGCACCATATTGCCAAAATAACAAAAAGTAATCCTTGCCATACTTTGCCAGGCTCTACATATTCCCAACCTTGATGCCCGAACAAATACCAATTTTTAAAAATACCAAGCGGGCCAGCATAGATACCAACCATTGAACCAACTCCTAAAATTACAATCAATCCAAAAATAAAATTGATGGCTTGGCGCTGGTTAACAGGTTCCTGTGGACATAGGAGCGGGGCAATAAAAAATGATGCTCCGATCCAACAGGTAGATATCCAAAGAAGGGAAAGTTGTACGTGCCAACTGCGCGTAATGGTAATGGGTAGGATTGTTCGGATGTCGTAGCAAAAGAAAGTTGTAAAATTTAGAAAATCGTGCACTGTTAAAATGCCGGCAGTTACTTGTACAATAAAAAGTAAAATGGCGAGATAGAAATATTTAAATGTGGCGTGTTGTGATGGCGTAGGTTGAAATTTAGCAACACCTTCCAGTGTCATTAAAGGACCAGAATTGGTGACATAAGCAGTGTCGTTTAGTTTATCAAGTTTTCCGTGATAGTAAAGCACAATACCTAAGCCTAGCATTAAACCTAACGATCCAATGATAGTCCAGATAATGACTGCCGGTGAAGGTGTATTGCCAGCAATAGGGTCATACGGCCAGTTGTGTGTATAACTATATTCTTTACCCGGACGCTCCACGCCACAAACCCATGAGCCCCAAAAAAAGAATGCCGAAAGCTGCCTGATTTCAAGATCAGTCTTGATGTAGTTAGCAGGCTTAAAGGATTCTTTCCCATTTCCTTTAAATATGTCTAAGTAAAATAAAGTCAACTGCTCGCAAGCATACACTTGGGCTGGAGAAAGCTTTACTTGGTTG
>JANOJH010000446.1:0-2764 GCA_031408135.1 Bdellovibrio sp.
AAATCGTTAGTGACTTCAATCTGACAGCTTAATCTTTCGTCGGCTTCGCATCTGTTGCGCTTTAGGGTTTCGACTTCGTATTTTTCGGGCGGGTTTACTGCCGGATTTACGGTGCCTTGGATTTTTACTTTACACATGCTGCAAACGCCTTCGCCATGGCACGATGAGGCAACCGGCACCCCCGCTGCGAGCAGGGCATTCATCAGATTTGAATTGCTTTCGATACTGAGAATGAGATTCTTCTGGGGCAATCTGACTTTAGGCATGTGATTGAGGCAATATAGCTCAAATAAGAGCAGATTAAAAGATCTATATGCAGCCTGATATAGATTGAAAAAGGGCACCTAGGAGAGTTAAAATTTCACACGACCGGAGATTATATTATATGTCAGAAACTGTAGCAGATAGCAAAATTGATAGCAAAATTGAAAGTGTCATCATCATCGGCTCGGGCCCTGCAGGACTTACCGCAGCTGTTTATTCATCACGGGCGCGTTTAGAGCCATTGATGATTGAAGGCGAAGAAGCCGGCGGACAACTGATGATTACAACGGATGTTGAAAATTATCCGGGTTTTGATCATGGTATCACCGGACCGGATTTAATTTCTGTCATGCGAAAACAAGCTGAACGATTCGGTACCCGATTTATTACCCGAAATGTTACCCGAGTTGATTTCAGCTCGCGGCCGTTTAAAGTTTATATCGGTGAAAAATTATACCGGTCTCAGACTGTTATTATTTCGACGGGTGCCAGCGCCAAACTAATTGGTTTGCCGAGTGAGAAAAAATACATGAGCCGTGGTGTTTCAGCCTGTGCGACCTGTGACGGCGCCTTTTTCAGAGATGTCGAAGTGGCAGTTGTCGGTGGTGGCGATACGGCAATGGAAGAGGCCAATTTTCTAACCCGCTTCGCAAGCAAAGTTTATATTATTCATCGTTCTGAAACCTATCGCGCATCTAAGATCATGCTTGATCGTGCCGTTAAGAATCCAAAAATAGAATTTATGCATCATACGGTTGTAGAAGAAGTGCTCGGCGATGGAAAGTCGGTCAATGCACTTAAGCTGAAGAACACAAGAACCAATGAATTTTTTGAAAAACCGATTCAAGGGCTATTTGTAGCAATCGGACACCAGCCGAATACAAAATTATTCAGTGGAATACTTGATATGAACGAAGCCGGTTATCTTAAGACTAAACCGGGCACAACTTATACGAATATTGAAGGCGTGTTTGCCGCAGGAGATGTTCAGGACCCTAACTACCGTCAGGCCGTTACGGCTGCAGGCACCGGATGTATGGCCGCGATCGATAGCGAGCGCTGGCTAGAAATAAATGAGGCGCATTAGTATGGCAAAAAAGTTTATTACAAGTGATCTGATTAAAAAGATCGAGAAATTAACCAAGCAACGAATGTCGGAACAGCCGATTGTAAGCCTTGACCAGTTTCGCGATGCCCATAAGAAAATGAATCCGAAAAATATTTTAATTATCGAAGACGACGAAACCCAGCGGCTTTCACTGAAGCGAATTCTTGAAGCGGAAGGTTATACGGCGTTGTTAGCTGCAGATTCAGCTGAATTGACGGCGATCCTTGATGACGAAAAAGAATTGCATTTGATTTTGATGGATATCGGTCTGCCATGGATCAACGGTTTTGAATTAGCTGAAATGATGAAGCAACATCCGGATCTGAACAAGTTGCCGCTTGTGTTTCTTTCAGCTCAGGCTGAACAAGAGGACTTTGCCAGAGCCCGCGACGTCGGGGCATCGGACTATATCAAGAAGCCGTTCGATATCGACAAATTAAAACAGGTCATTTCGAAGTTGCTGGCAGATAGAGCCTAAATACAAAAGTCTATAAAATCCCGCCTTTTAGGCAATTCGTTTGACCCCTCAGGTTCTCAATTTTAATATTATGTTATATGACCATGGAGGGTTTTATGAACAAAACTAATTTATTAGTTTTATTAGGGACGATGATTTTTTCTGCCTTAACAGTGAATGCCAAAACCCGGAATCTCAATGGTTATGGCCTTGAGATGGAGCTGTCGTTGAACGGCAAGGTTATTTCGGCCCCGCAGATCAATACCAAAGTCGGTGAGACTTCACTGGTCACTCAGAAAACAGATTCAGAAGAAAGTTTCATCGAAGTTACTGCGATTGACGGATTAATTCTCGGCAATGAAGGCATCATGATGACTTTTGTGGTCGGCACTATCGATAAAGACGGAAATCGTATTATTACTTCAAAGCCGCAGATCTTTGCAAAAGAAAACACGTACTCTGAAGTAACCGTTGAGCAGGAAGGCGGCAAGGAAAATCTCTCGCTTTCGGTTTTAGCGAAGCGAAAAGCTTTATAAAAAAAGTGCCGGCTCTTTTTTTGATTGAAATTTCTAATACTTTTTTAATCAGCAACAATCATGCTTGAAATACACTTTGTAGCAGAAGATCTTTCCACAAAGGGTTTATTGGCAACTTGAACCAAAGTTAAACTTGGAGTTGTAATATTAAGTGTGAATTTTTCAACTTTGTAGGCATAGCCTGAAGTCGTCTGGTTAGCCACACCGGACTGACTGGCTGTTGCCACATACAGAACACCTGCTGCGTCATCATAGGCCATTGCTGAAACTCCGAAAATAGTTGCAGACTCTCGATAAAGAACCACTGGAGCGGTTAAAGTCGAAAGAAGTGTACTTGTTTCGGTAACATCCCACATAACGATGGCGTAGTTTAAATTGGTGCCATTGTTCAATTGTGCA
>JANOJH010000009.1:0-1345 GCA_031408135.1 Bdellovibrio sp.
AAATAGCGAAAGAACTGAACTCACTCTTTTCATATATTTTTAGTTTTGGGAAAGGCCTAGCCGTCAAATTGGCAATTGACAAATTATCCGTTGTCAATTGCCCTTTGCCTATTATCAATTATCCTTTGAAGTCTTCTTCTCTTTCTCTTTAATGTTCTGAAGATTCTCCAATCCATCCACGTTCATCTTCTTCCCTATCTTTGAAACCTGCTTCAAATCAATTTCACCAAAAAGGCTCATCACCATAAATTCTTCGTTTCCGCCCATTATCATCACCAACTCACTGATCTTACCACCCGCTTCTTTGATAAAGAACTTCATATCCTTGTCTTTATCGCGAACGGTCATCAGTTCCTCATACTCTTTTACAGGAATCATACCCATTGCCTCTTTGTAAAGCACGCGCGAATCACGGGTATCTTCCTTGGTAAGGATACGCAGGCCCTTAAGCTTACTTATCGCATCCATCACCTCCTGGTCATCCTTGTCCTCCACCTCCATGTTGGTGAACAGGCTGAACATCTTACTAGAGATAGTCACTTGACTGAACGTATCATCATTCTGATATTTACTGAAAAACTTTGAGATCGCATCTTGTGCTTGCACTCCTGCCGACATCATCACCATTACTGCAACTACCATTAACTTTTTCATAATCTTTATCGATTTAATTTTTTTAGTTCTTTGATTCTCCTATTAACTCCTGCCTGCCGGGTAGTCAGGATTAACCTTTTTCGGTTAACTATATCGTCACTTCCTTTTCCTTAGCACTGCTCTTGCCTTGTATTTTTTGCTCGGCCTCATTAAACATTTTTATCTTTTCTGTTTCATGCCGCGCTTTTCCAAAACCTTTCGATAGCATCATCAACGCCTTCTTGGTTTCTTCAAACGCCAACTTAGGGTCGCTGTAGGTGTCGGTCACTTCTGCCGGATATGATTTTCTCACCTCTTGACCAACAAAGTAAGTTGCTGCTACTACTACTACCAGTCCTGCGGCTATGCGGGCATAGTTGTAATACATCTTTACCACTTTAGCCGCTGGTCGTGTTGCGTTGATCTTTCGCACCACATCCCCATCAAAAGATGACTCGCTTAGCTGCACTTTTTTTTGATGGTCAAAGTAGCGGAACAGTTCGGCAGTCTCTTTCATCGGTTCCGGAATGTTTTCACTTCTGAAGAAGTCTCTCAGTTGCTGTTCTTCCTCAAGGGAAGTTTCAGTGTTCCAATACTTCTCCAGCAGTTGTTCTATTTGCTTAGAGTCCATAGGCGTTCATCTTTACAAGTTTCTCTCTCACTGCATTGCGGGCTCTGAACAAACTCACCTTTACCTGGCTCATGTCCAGTT
>JANOJH010000015.1:0-9704 GCA_031408135.1 Bdellovibrio sp.
CGGCCGGTACTCTTGAAAAAATATTCGGCGATGCGCCTGTCGGAAAAACCAACGTCTATCACTCTAAAGGAAACTAATTATGAGTATTCGCGAACTGATCGGTCAGCACATGTTAATCGGAATTGCCGGTGCAGCACTCACCAACGAAGAAAAAAAATTCATTGTTGATAATAATATCTCAGGAGTTGTGTTGTTTGCCAGAAACTGCATCGAACCGCGCCAGATCCGCGATTTGTGCGCTGAAATTCAATCGCTTCGGCACAAGATGAAAGACAAAGCCCCGCTGTTTATCGGCATTGATATGGAGGGCGGCCGCGTTCATCGCCTGAAGCCTCCGTTTACTCAGTGGCCGGCTCTGAAAAAAATCGGAGATCTCGATGCGCCGACGGTTGCATTTCATTTTGCCCAACGAATGGGCGCAGAATTAATTTCTGTCGGTATCAACCTTGATTTTGCACCTTGTATCGACGTTTATACCAACCCGGCCAACACCGTTATCGGAGACCGCGCCATCAGTTCTGATCCGCATCAGGTTGAAAAAATGTCGTCGGCACTAATCAGAGGCTATATAAAGTCGGGTGTACTTTCCTGCGCAAAACATTTCCCGGGGCATGGTCACACCGTTATTGATTCGCACGAAGAGCTGCCGGTCGAAGAGGCTGATATGAGGCGCTTAAACGAAGTGGAGCTGGTCCCCTTCAGAAAGGCGCTGAGAAGTCGTGTCGATATGGTGATGACGGCGCATATCCTTTTTAAAAATATCGATCCTAAATGGCCTGTTACACTTTCTGAAATATTTCTTAAAAAAATGATCCGCGACGATCTCAAATACCGCGGGCTTATTATTACTGACGATCTGGATATGAAGGCAATGGCCAAGCATTATGATAAAAGTCAGATTCCGATCCGCGCCATGCAGGCCGGGGCAGACTTACTGCTTTACTGCAATGAACCTGAATCTCCACCCGTCGCGATAGAAGGCTTGATCGAAGCGGTTGTGCAGGGTCAGCTTAAGCAAACTGATCTTGAACAGACTCACAGAAAAATTCTTGATGTAAAAAAAGTAAAGATTCTCAGTCCGGATCCACGGCCCATCGAAGAGGCCATGGAAGTTATCGGCTGCAGTGAGCACCAGTATTTAGCTGAATGTATTCGAAACGGAAAAATGCCAGAGGGACTTTTTGAGGAAAATTAGTCGCCGAAAAGAACTTTTTTAGATTTTGTTGAACCTTTTGTGCGTAAAGCGGCTTTTCTTTTAGTTCCAGCTGCTGCTTTTTTGTGCTTGCGAATAAGTTCAGTTTTTTTAGTTTTCGATGCCATTTTATTACCCCGTCATTAATTAGACTGCTTTTCTATCAAAAAGGAAAACCTAAGTCAATTAAGTGCTTATCTTCGGTCTTGTCCTCTGTATTTGAAATAAAGGCATAATGAAGGCCGAATTGAGGCCCGGCAAAGCCCAGACCCGCAGAGACATAGTCTTTTGCAAGCACCTTATTCTGCTGAACGCCCATTCTCACCACAACCCAGTCATTAACGTAGTTCTCAAATCCGAGCATGTAATTAAGCTTATCTGTCCGGTTTTCAGGGGCCGATTCAACGTCAAATCTAATTCGCGCGAAATTCTGATAAGTATAACTTAAGCCAAGCGCGAGAGTCTGCGGAGCCTGTAAGTTTTCACTTAAGTTTACTTTGCTTGAAGCCACCTTGTTAGCAACAAAGCCAATACCAAAATTTGCAGCCGCCGCATAAGTGGCCGCTAAATCCAAAGTTGTCTGTCGGTATTTTTGTTGGGTCGTACCCGTCAGAGTATCGGTATATTCCATCATTGAGCCGGTTCCGCCGATCGCGAATTTTTTCCAGCGTCTGGAAGCAAAACTCAATCCTAACTGTTGGGTATCCGTCGTTAGAGACTTGCTCTTTACAAATCTGAGCGCGGCCGGCAAATACGCGTCTTTACCATTATCGGTAACCGTCATCGCCCAGGCGTCTTCGGAGTAATTCACCGAAAAATTTTTGGTCGGCAAATCCGAAACCGTAGCTGGGTTCAGCAAGATTCCGTCTATCGGCTCGACGGCACCTCTGCCGGTTCCGCCCGTAGCAGAAGATACGGCTCCCACCAGCGCAAATGTTTTGAAAGTAAACAACAAACCCAAAAGAAAATAAATTGTCTTCATAGACTGACGTTAGCAGAGATCATTTGAAAGTAAAATTAAAAAATCTATAGTCTCAGTAACTGGTACTGGCCCGAATACAGACACTTGCATATTGTGCGCAACGGCCCAGCCGGCGCGCCACATCTCCGGTTTTATTTCCGATATAAGTAACACCCATGCGCGTGAAGCGCGACAGATAGCACTCTTTTGTTGGATCGTATTGAACGCCGACGTCTTCGGCCGGGGCCGATAAAACCAGACCTGTTGTCGGCAAATAGCAATCCGCCTGTTTATTCACAAGACACAGGGTTGGGTTCGTTGTTCGTGTTAAGGGATTGTAGGCAGAGTTCGCAGCATAAAAAAGCCCGATGCTCCATAAGTCTTCTGTGTAATGGCGACGAATATTTTTAACACGGTTGGCAATGGCCGGAATCAGCAGATCGGTGGCGATCAGTTCTGAACAGGACGGCTCGGATACTTTTTTATTATTCAGCTGATTCGTTTTCATGATCAAAATATTGTCGCAACCCCAGGCCGCTCCGGCCACCAGCTTGCCGTCATCCAGAGTTTTTTCAGTTACTTTAGTTAACAGATTTTTTCTCCAGCTGGGAATGCTGGAATTTCTCGATGTAAAACCCAGATCGTAACTTCGGCCATAGGCCCGCCTGATTTCAGCATCTGATTTTCGTTTCGGAGAATTCAGTCCCATACTCGGTGTAAAATCAAAAGACGAAACTGTCGTCTGATTTCCGAAAGTGGCGGCCAGAACATAAGTAAATGAATTAAATTTATTCCGCACGACATCCGAGTACTCTTCGCCGGCCCCAAGGCCGTCGTCAGCTCCTGGAACCGGTGGAAAACTGGTGTCAAATGCACTTGAATAACCAAGTGAGGCCTCTATGGCTTCCGGGCTGGATTTTGTTCCGATGTTGTTTATGCGCGGACCTTCCGAAAGCACGGATTTATTTGCTGCAAACTGAACGTTTTTTGTAACCGACGTCATAATCGGGTCTTCCGACAGAAAACCGCCTTTATAAATTCCATCCCGATTTAAAGTAATTGTCGGCGGCAAACCGGTGTCGATCACATCCGGTACAACGTTGAGGTCGGCCACGGTACGAACGGCAAATTGAATCTGTAAATCGCGGTTGGCTTCTGAGTTTGCCAGAATATACTGAATCTGCGAAGACGTGATGGTTGTGTTCGGATATGTCGGGTCAACATTATTGGCCAGATATTGTAGAAAATCCGACCTCAACTTCAGGCCGCCTTTAACAGCTCCTGTTCCCGTACTATCAACAAAACCTTCATTGGCACCAAACTTAATTCCGTGTATTTTTCCGCTTTGATTTAGGCCTGCACCTACGCAGGAATTGTACGAAATGGTGTCGAGCGCCAAATCATACGCAAAAGGCACACCGCCAATTATCTTTTCAACATTATCTGCGCTGGTGCTTTGAGCCGACAACAAACTTGGTGTTTGCTGGGCCGAACAGGACGACAGCAGAAACAATATCGCCGCAGTTACAGCCCCCGCAACTGATAATTCCTTTGCAATAGCAGATTTTTTCATCATGTTCATATTAACACATTCTGTTAGTTCGTTCTTAAATTACTCAACTTCCTGTCTCATTATGATATATTTTGGCTCATGAAAATATATCTCCTTTTGCCAGTCTTGACGATAGTCCAGCTCTACTCCGCTTTTGCGGAGGCCTATGTATTGCCTCTCGAGACAATTTTAAAGAAATCCACGGCACTTTCGGGCACTACAATCGTTGCGATCGAACAAAATGTTATCTTCCGCCAAGGAACTGTCGACTACGTTATTAAAGAAGAATGGCTGATCGAAGGCGACAAAAATCTGAAGCTCACCGCAACCGGCGTTGGTGAACTGAAAGACGTTTTTAAGCTTAATTATTTGTATAATAATAAAAAACGAACTCAGATCGTCGGAAAAAATCGAGTTATTACTGAAGCCTCGCGCGAGGTCATCGAAAAATTCCTGGCCGTCAAATCAATCGATTCCTATCAGAATTACCTCAAGGAACTCGGAATTTCGAATCGGGTAAGATTGTCGCGTGCGAGCGGTACAATCAGTTTTGCCATCGGAGATCCGTCAACTGAGCGGGCGCTTTCACCGCAGTTCTGGATCGATCAGGATTTCTTTCATCTGAACAAAATACGTTTTCCCTCAGAGGCCGAAGTTGAGTTTTCCGACTATAAAACTTACGGGAAGCTTGAGTATCCTGACCTAAAATTTGTTGCTTGGGCCGACAAAGGTGCCATCATCAAAGTTACCAAAATTTCTACTAAAACCGGCGCAACAATTAAAAACTTTTATCCACAGACGCTGGATCAACCTTCTGAAATGAATCTTGCCGGCAAAGGTGCCCTTGGCCAAAAAATCGAAGAGTTTTATAAGAGGTTTCGGTGACCGAATGCGAAACTGTAATTGTTGCAGTTGATGCGCCTCTGCCTGAAAATCTGAGCTACCTTCCAAACCCCGCCTTTACCGTGAAGCGCGGTGATGTTGTAACAGTTCCGCTCGGAACACGATCGGCTTCGGGCGTGGTTATCGGTACAGTAACCGAAATACCGAAGTTCGAACTTAAGCCGATAACAGCGATAAATTCAGAACTGCCTCCACTATCTGATACCCATCTTAAATGGCTTGAATGGCTTTCGGGATATTACATTCACCCCTTGGGGCAGGTCGTCCAACTTTGTTTCCCGCCGCTAGAAAAGCCAAAGCAGGCCAGAAAAAGTCTTCGGCCTTCGGTTGTGCCCGAGGTTCAACGGAAAACGCCGCACGCGCTCAATTCTGAACAGCAGCTTTGCGTTGATTCAATTCATAGTATCAAAGGATTTTCCACCCATCTCATTCACGGTGTTACAGTCTCAGGCAAAACGGAGGTCTACCTAGAACTCTTTGAGAAAACTCTCTTTGAGGGCAAGCGCGGACTTTTTCTTCTGCCGGAAATTTCATTAACACCGCAGTTGATCCATCGCTTTGCCGAAAGATTCGGTGATCAGATCGCCGTGCTACATTCGCAATTGACCGAACGCGAACGAACAACTCAATGGTGGGATATCGTTGAGGGACGCAAGAATATTCTCATTGGCGCCAGATCCGCCGTTTTCTGCCCGATCGATAATATCGGATTGCTGGTCATCGATGAAGAACATGAATCCAGCTTTAAGCAGGATGAAAAACTCAAGTACAACGGACGCGATTGCGCCGTCATGCTCGGGCATTTTCACGCTTGTCCCGTGGTGCTTGGTTCAGCAACCCCCAGCCTTGAATCCTGGAAAAATGCCATCGACAAAAAGTTCACTCTTCATAAAATAAAAAATCGAGTGAACAACCGACCGCTTCCCGACATCGAAGTCGTTGATATGCGCCTTGAAAAAGACCTCGAAAAACAAAGCCCTGAAAAGCCCAGCTGGCTTTCGCAAAAACTCTACGATGAAATGAAGCTCAGTCTCGAAAACAAATCGCAGGTGGCGTTGCTACTCAATCGCAGGGGCGTGGCACAATCGGTTTTCTGTCCTGATTGCGGCCACACGAAGGAATGTCCCAACTGTGACATCAGTTTAACTTTACACGCCAACACTCATCTGATTTGTCATTATTGTGACTACCACGAGAATTTCAAACTCAAATGCTCCGACTGTAAAGACGGCGAATACGTCAATCTCGGCCTAGGTACTGAAAAAGTGGAAACCGATCTTCGTCGGCTATTTCCCGAAAAAATTATTGCGCGCGCCGATCGCGACGAAGTTACTTCGCGTTTTGACATGGAAGAGCTGGTTAAGAAAATGGAAGCTTCCGAAATTGACATTCTTATCGGAACGCAGATGATTGCCAAAGGCCTTGATTTTCCTAATCTAAAGCTGGTTGGATTATTGCTCGCTGACATTAGTTTTAATCTTCCTGATTTCAGAGCAGCAGAAAAAAGTTTTCAGCTCATAACCCAGATGAGTGGTCGCTCGGGCCGGCACGTGAAAGACAACGAGAGCCCCGGAAAAGTAATTATCCAAACTTACAATACAGAACATGAAAGTATTGTGTTTTCCAAAAATCACGACTTTACCGGGTTTGTGGAGTCGGAACTCAATAACCGAAACCAGCTCAATTATCCACCATTTCATAAATTAACCTCAATTCGTATTCAGTCGATGGATCTAGCCAAAGTTAAAGCTACCGCTGAAATGCTAACAATGAGAGCGCAACAATTAATCGAACGATTTCCGGTCTTTACAGAAATTGAAGTTCTCGGGCCGGCAGCGGCACCTATAGCGAAACTCAGGAATCAATTTCGCTATCACATTCTCCTAAAGAGCGCGCAGCACAAAATGTTAAATCAGTTTATACGAAAAATCGTCGGCAATTCAAAATGGGTCCCGAGTCAGACGAAAGTCATTGTAGACATTGACCCGCTTAATTTGTTGTAAAATAATAGCGTTACATGGCTGTATGTCCGAATTGTTCATTAAATGTTATTGAAATCTACCCCGTTGAGCTTGCGCTTCGCGATCGCGTTCGCAAGGTTGATCCCAGTTTTGACGTTAAAGATGAAATGTGCAAATCGTGTTTGAATGACCTGAGAAAAAAAGCTTTCGGCTCTGGTGGTCTGCTTTTAGCGCAGGAGCGGGCCGGCGAGAATCGAAAAATACGCCTTTGGCAATCCAGAGTTTCGCTGATTAAAAAAGGGCATGCCCTTATGTCGAACAAGCTTTATTCAGAAGCCGCCGTATCATACGAAAAATACCTAAAAGTGCTCGAGCTGACTTTCGATCTTAAGCCGGGGCACTTAACACCAGAATCACTTAAAGAGTCTGCCAAAACGGCGGAACTCACAATTATCGTCGGCGCCTATTGGGATCTGCTGCGGATTTACGACTCCAGTAATCAATACTCGGCACGCCAGAAGCATGTTGCAGCTCAATTGGCCAAGTTCGTTAATTACACACCGGTTTACCCCGATATCATGAAAAAGGCCGCCATCTTCGTTAAACAGGCAAAACACCCTGAAATTGTTAAATCTTTTATTTCAGCTGCTCGTAAGAAACGAAGTCGGTGTTTTGTCGCAACGTCGGCATTTGAAGCACCGGTTGCCTACGAAGTTCAATATCTCCGCTATTATCGTGATCATGTTTTAAAAAATTCTTTCCTCGGACGAAAATTTATTTTGTTGTATTACAAAGTTTCTCCGCCAATTGCGGAATTTTTGGATAATCAACTCTGGCTGAAACCACTCGTCAGAGCCGTTTTGCGATTTGTGATTAAATGCGTCAGTTAATTTTTCCCACAGATTCTCTTGCAACTTAAGCGTGACTCCGAGAACGTAGTGTTATGCACATCTACGACTACATCATCATTGGAAGCGGCCTTACCGGATTAACCATCGCGAAAAAACTGAGCCAAGAAACCGATAACATTCTTGTTCTTGAAGCGCAGGAAATTACCGGCGGCGGAAATCATCCGGCGCAAATTAACCAGATACCGATCAATAATGGATTAAGGTATTTTCCGGCAACGGAGATTTCAGCAAAAGCCCTGACTTTTCTGGAAGAACTCGTCGGAACGTCGCTAACTGGCGCAAGCATTCCAAATACAATTGAAACTTATGAAGCAAGCGGATTCAAAAAATTCGTCGGCTTCGGCGAAAAATCGCCTGAATTTTACGAGCAGTTGTCTTACTTTTTGAGTAAGGAAGAGCTGGTTCTTGCGCAACAGCCTCACCTTTGGGCGCAAAATCTTGCACAGGCTCTCGATGCCCAGATTCAGAAAAAATCGATCGTTACCAAATTCGGCTTCGAAGGCTTGGATTCTGAAAAACCAAAACTCACCCATATTATCGTAAACGGCTCAAAAACAATTTATGGTCTCAATTTTATTTATGCGGGCCCGGTAAAAGATTTGGTTACACTATTGCCGGATGATGTTTTAAATATTCGTGCAAAAGCTAAATTGAAAAAAGCAAAGGCATGGCAGGGAGTTTGTCTTGATCTTTATCATTCAACTGTTACAGACAAATCCAATTTATTCCTTTTAAACGGAACTACCGATGATGACCTTGGGCCATGTGTTGGCCGTTACCTTCCCGCTGTGCCAGGAGGCGAAGGTCAGATTTCGCAATGGATGAGCTTTATTGATTCTGAAGATGCGGAAGATACCGAGAACATCGGACTGGTCTTGAAAAAAATGAAACGCCAGATAAAGAGGGCTTTCCCGGCGCTTGTCGATACGATCAAAAAAGAACGAATTAATGTTACTCCGGTATTATCCGGCTCAGACCTGAAATTAAATGCTAATGCTACTTTGCCGAAAGTTCCGAATTTGTGGATTGCTTCCAGTCAGGTTAATCCCTATCAGAATTTGGTCGGTTCGCTCATGCAGGCCCAGCTCATTTTAAGTTCGCTGGGTTTTGCAACAAATCTGGAAATTACTTCAACTCAGGCTCAGCAGAACCCAGAGATTTCTGAAGGCCCATAATGTAAACGACCCGTTCGCGCGCAGAGTGCATTCCACCCTCAGATTCAATACCTTGCTTTAAAATCAATACTCCTTAAACACTTTCCAAAAAAACGCAAAAAAGGTGGCTGGCACCTTTTTCTCCGGAATTCGGATTTTGAAGGTGCCAGCCACCTTTCGTTTCGGGACTTGCCTCTGTTATTTCGCTATGATATTCAGTTCTCCACTATAACACACGAATGAGTAATCAACTGGTCTCGTTGCCCTGTTTTTAAGCAGGTTCGACGGGGTTTCTCGGCCCTACAGAGTGTACAGATTTATCCGAATCTTCACTCGACCGAGCTCTGTCATTCGGAGGAAAAACTAGTAAAGAAGAGGATATACATGGCACAAGTTACTATGAAGGAAATGTTAGACGCTGGCGTACATTTTGGACATTAAACACAGCGCTGGAACCCGAAAATGAAACCCTACGTTTTTGCCGCTCGAGGTGGAATTCACATCATCGATCTTCAAAAAACCGTAGTTCGCGCCAACCAGGCTGCAGATTTCGTTAAAGAAATCGCTGCTGAAGGCGGAGCCGCTATTTTTGTCGGCACCAAGAAACAGGCTATTGAGCCCGTTCAGGAAGCTGCAAAAAAATGTGGTCAGTTTTTCGTAACCAAGCGTTGGCTCGGCGGAATGTTAACAAATTTTGAAACCATCAAGGCTTCAATCGATCGTTTACGTAAAATCGACGCGAAGAAAGAAAAAGGCGAATACCATTTATTAACTAAAAAAGAGCGCGCTGGCCTTGATAAAGAAGCCATCCGTTTAACTGAATACCTTGAAGGTATCAAAGACATGAAAACTCTTCCCCGAGTTATGTTTGTCGTTGATATGCCTAAAGAACATATCGCCATTGCAGAAGCTAAAAAACTTGGAATCAAAGTTGTGGCAATTGCTGATACAAACTCTGACCCTGAATCTGTTGATTACCCGATTCCTGGGAATGACGACGCTATTCGCGCGATCAAATTATTCTCTAACCTCGTAGCTGATTCTTTCATTGAAGGTGCAAAAATCTGGGA
>JANOJH010000037.1:0-1477 GCA_031408135.1 Bdellovibrio sp.
ACGGCCAAAGACCGGAAACTGGCCAAGGAAATTGACAAACTGGCGGAGTAATTAATTCAAGGTTTAAAATTCAAGATTGGGTTAAACTAATTCTGAACCTTGAATTTTGAATAAGTAAAATGACCAAAACTTCCCTCTATCTCATACCCACGCCCATTGGCAACCTGGGCGATATAACTTTGCGTGGACTGGAAATCTTAAAATCCGTTGATACTATTTTAGCCGAAGACACCCGCAAGTCCGGGATACTTCTGAAACATTTCGAGATCAGCAAACCTCTCCAAAGTTTTCATATTTTCAATGAGCACAAAATTTTAGACGGTCTTATAAAACGAATGGCCGATGGTGAGGTGATGGCACTGATTACCGATGCGGGCACTCCGGGCATTTCCGATCCTGGTTTTCTTTTAGTGCGCGAATGTTTGAAAGCAGGATTAAAATTGGAAACACTTCCGGGAGCCACTGCTTTTGTTCCCGCTCTTGTCAACTCCGGTTTCCCAACCGACCGCTTTGTATTCGAAGGATTTCTGCCACACAAAAAAGGAAGACAGACCTTGCTTAAAAAATTAGCCGAGGAAGAACGAACTGTAATTCTGTATGAATCACCACACAGGCTGGTGAAGGCACTGGAGCAAATGATTGAATGCATGGGGCCTGATCGCTTGGTCTCTGTATCGCGTGAGTTGACAAAAATTTACGAAGAAACTTTTACTGGAACATTATCAGAAGTGCATCAACACTTTATCCAAAAAGAAGTGAAGGGAGAAATTGTTATTGTCATCAATGGCAAAGGAGCGTAAACGGAAATCGCCCGATAAAAGCGGGTATGAAGTAGGCCCGTGGCCGTTGTTTTTTATTGCAACAGGTTTATTGATTGCGGGTTGGCTGATGAAATCATTTCCTGTACTGATCCTTGTTGGGCTTTCACCCTTGTTTGCCATTGCTGATAAATCACATTCCGAAGAAAAATTCTGGAACTATGCAGAGCTAATCCTTATTGCTTTGGCTCTGTCACTTTTGGCGGGTCACGTCTTTCAACTTGGTTATTTGATCTCCGCTATCATTCAAGCCATTGGATTTACACTTGCTTTTGTGGGTTACGCCTTTGTGCATCAAAGCCTGGGGCCACGGGCGGGGAAGGTTACCATTATTATTTTTTGGCTGGCAATGGAGTACATTTTTTTAAAATTGCAATGGCCCTTGGATAACCTCTTTCTGGCCGATGCGGTTCAACTTAAAACAGATTGGCTCAACTGGACTTTTTACACTGGCTATCTGGGCTCTTCTCTATGGATTTTGATTGGAAATCTCTTTTTCTATTTAGCCATATTGAAGGCGGGAAGAATAAACTGGGCATGGCTGATTATTTTTCTTGTTTCGCTGATCGCACCGATTATTTTTTCGTTTACAACAGAGTTAAAGGCCACCCAGCGAGAGGAGATGATTGGTTTGTATTCAAACTCTCCAAATGTTCTTA
>JANOJH010000080.1:0-1152 GCA_031408135.1 Bdellovibrio sp.
GTAAGGATAAGACTTTCCATTAATATAGTAACAGAAAAATGGATCAACTTGGCCATCGTTGTTAAAATCCTTGTAGATAAGTGTTGCTGGTTTCTCTACCGAGACATTGAATTGATTGTTCAATCCGTAGTTACCAACAACTAAATCCGTATCGCCATCCTTGTCAAAATCATTTGCAATAATGCAATTCCACCAGCCCTTTGTAGAAGATGAAAACCATTGGTCTGTTTCTTCCTTTAATATTCCCCCTTGGTTAATTAAAACCTTAATGGAAGTCCACTCTCCAACTACTACCAGGTCAGGCTTGCTGTCCATGTTCAAGTCTGTAACAATGGCATCGCAAACCATATCAGCATTTTTCAAATCCGGTATGACTTGTTCTATGGAATTTATGAAATTTCCTATTCCATCATTTATCAATAATAAACTCTGTGAAGGAAGGGGATACTGCCCCGGCACCAAACGACTTCCAATAAATAAATCTGAATCAAGATCTCCATCTATATCGATAACTTTTACGCAACTGCCTGCGAAGAATTCTATGGGCAATTGACTAATACTTTTTTTGAATTCTCCACTACCGTCATTTAGGTAAAGTCTATCTTGAAGAAGCGGGTCATTTTGTTCAAAGGCATAACCTCCGCTAACTACATAAAGATCCTGATCGCCATCCTTATCTGCATCAAAAAAAACAGCGTCTTCGTCCTGATATTCTTTATCAGCCTCGAATGCTGTCACCTTCTTCATTTTAAAATTTCCATCTCGTTGTTGTAAGAATAAAGCCCCACTTTGATGCTGAGGCCCACAGATATAAAAATCGAATAGTCCATCTTTATTAACATCACCCGAAGTCATTTTGGGGCCAGTGGCAGAGTACATTCGAGGAATTAGAAATTGTCTTTTAAAATCGTTTGTTCCAGCAGGAGCATGCTTCCAATCCAACGATTTTATTTCACTAAACAACGGTTTGGGCGATGAAGAGTAAACGTAAAGCTCCTTAGCCTCATTATAACTCGGAGTTAAAACTGTGCGCGCAGGAATGTTTACAAACAACTGCGTCTTGTAATCTGGCCAGATGATCCTAATCGAATCCACTTGTTCTACGTTATTCAATCCTACAACCATAGGCACAACCATACAAGATTGAAACCC
>JANOJH010000142.1:0-5883 GCA_031408135.1 Bdellovibrio sp.
ATGACTTTAGCAACTTAATTTAGCCCGAACTGGCGTTAATAATTTCCTAAATCATCACCCAGAACTTATTTCACAGATTCTTGAAACAATTCGTATGCACTCTGAATATGTACAGCCAGTTAAATTACAAAAGCCAATTTGTAGAGATCCAAACGATGAAATGTTTTTGACAGCAGCTTTAGCTGGAAAAGTTGATTACATTGTCAGTGGCGATAAGGACCTCTTGGTTTTAGACAAAAAATTCGGTTTGAAAATTACGAGCCCACGCCAGTTTTTTGATATAATCGACGGTTAATTCTTTGTGCTTAGTGCTCTTTTTTTATTAAAACTGATTTCTCCGATAAGTTATATTATGTTACATTAACTATATGCTAGAATTCCCGAGGTTATCTATGGATACTCATTTCTATGAAAAAACTAAGCTATCTCCTATTCGGACTACTAATTATGGGCTGTTCATCTATGAATAAGCCAGCCTTCAATCTAAAGGATCAGCCATTTGCCCATTTGGATTACCTTGAAAATGTTGAAGGCTCTGAAGCCTTGGCTTTTGCAAAGAAAAACAATGGCCTTTCTGATTTGAGGTTAAAAACAGATAAGCGCTATCAGCCAACGTATGATGCGATTTTGAAGATCGTCTCAGCAAAGGATAAATTACCGGCCTTTTATATACAGAATAACGAGATCTACAATTTCTGGCAGGATAATGTCCATATTAAGGGGATTTTGCGCAAAACTTCAATTCCCTCATTTAATACCAGCAAACCTGAATGGAAACTCGTATTAGATATTGATAGACTGGCCGAAATCGAGAAAGAAAACTGGGTTTACAAGGGTATTTTCTGCCTTGATCCCGAATACAAATCCTGCTTAGTCAGTCTTTCCCGTGGTGGCAAAGATGCCAGCACTTTGCGGGAGTTTAATCTGACTACCCTTGAATTTGTAGCGGACGGCTTGGTTATTCCCGAATCTAAAAGTGCGTTTGCGTGGCTGGATCAGAATACTTTGTTAGTCGGGGATGCAACAGAAAGCGCAACACTCACCTCCTCGGGTTACCCGTCCCAGGTTAAAGTCCTGAAGCGCGGCCAACAATTAAAAAATGCCGAAGTTATTTTCAGCTGCAATCAAAAATGCCTGGGCGTCGGTATGAATTCGCAATTTATCAATGGTAAACGCTATGTTTTTGTAACAAATCAGATATCCTTTTTTGAAGCTGAAGAATTTCTGCTGAATACTCAGAACTTAAAGTTACAACCGATTACGATTCCAAAGACGTCAACCCTCGTAGGTCTCTACAAAGAACATCTCTTGTTTACGAATCGCGACTCGTTAAATGAGTATCCGGCCGGCAGTCTTCTTTCAATTTCCGAAAATGAAATGATGGCTTCAAAACCTGCAATTAAGCCGGTTTTTGTACCCACAAAGAACAGTTTTTATGAGTATTCAATGCTTTCAAAAGATCATCTTTGGGTGGTGACACTTAATGAAGTTAAAAAGAGAGTCTTGAAATACAGACTGGAATCATCCAAGTGGACTGCTCAGGATTTCAGTTTTTCCGCCCAAGACGGCAATACCGGAGTAACGGCAACAGATGTTCAGTCTAATCATGTCTACCTGAATTATTCTGATTTTCTGACCCCGACCACCATTTACCATTTAGATGAGTCGGCTGCTGAATCAAAACCGGCCGCAGTTCTGAAAGCTCCGGTGCATTTCAGTTCAGCGGGTTTTAGTATTTCGCA
Source organism: Bdellovibrio sp. (assembly GCA_031408135.1). Classification (GTDB taxonomy): domain Bacteria; phylum Bdellovibrionota; class Bdellovibrionia; order Bdellovibrionales; family Bdellovibrionaceae; genus Pseudobdellovibrio. Next base: position 1,743 of record JANOJH010000142.1, read on the forward strand.
ATTTAAAGCAAAAAGTAAAGACGGCACCTTGGTACCGTACTTCGTTGTCTATTCTAAAAACCTGAAATTCGACGGTAAAAATCCCACCCTGCTTTACGGCTATGGCGGCTTTGAAATCTCGATGACTTCAGCCTATTTAGGCGCAACCGGTAAAGTGTGGCTTGAAAAAGGCGGCGTCTATGTTTTATCAAACATCCGAGGCGGCGGCGAGTATGGTCCGGCCTGGCATCAGGCGGCACTTCGCGAGAATCGGCACAAGGCCTATGAAGATTTTTACGCTATCGCTGAAGATCTGATCAGTCGCAAAATCACAACACCTCAGCATCTCGGCATCCGAGGCGGCTCGAATGGCGGCCTACTGACTTCGGTTTCATTTGTACAGCGTCCGGAGCTTTTCAGCGCGGTCATCAGTGAGGTGCCGCTCGCGAACATGCTTGAGTATCATAACTGGCTGGCCGGCGCCAGTTGGGTTGAAGAATATGGAAACCCAGAAGAAAAACAGATGCGCGAGTATCTACTGGGCTATTCGCCACTGCATAATCTGGTTAAGGAAGCCAAATATCCGGAGGTTTTCTACCTGACCAGCACGAAAGATGATCGTGTACATCCGGGCCACGCAAGGCAAATGGTCGCAAGACTTCAAGAGCTCGGACATCCGGTACTCTACAATGAAAATACCGATGGCGGCCACGGCAGAGCTTCAAATATGAAAGATTTAGCCGAGTTTCTGGCACTTGAATTTACGTATTTATATCAGAAGCTTTTTTAGTTGAGTTAGATTTTCAAACCAGCGCCTCTAGCCGCTTTTCCTATAATTGAATTTCCCCATTCGTTACTGACTTCTGATTTGCTACGCAAATCAGAAGTACCATCCGAAAAAATGGACCAGTTTAAAATTCTGATTCTTTGAGGATGGAGTGCGAAACACTACATCAAGAGGCCCGTCTTCGCTAATCCCGCGTCCATTTCTTAAACCCAAGCTTTAGCGCCGCTTCAAGATCAGTCTTATTTATTTCAAAAACATGGTTGTAGCCGGTTGGCGCGCCACAAACCTGAATCCGCATCATGCCGTCATGCTTGTTCTCTGAAGAATAAACTTCGAGGCTACCCAGTTCTTTTCGCATGTTTGCGATATCGACTTTTTCGCCCTGGCCGCATTGAAGTGAACCATCGGCTTTGTAGACAAAGGTCCGCTGTGTAAGATCTTTCTTTGCAGTTGAAACTTTTTCGTTTCCAGTCATAACGATATCCGTTCTTTCTTCAATTTTACACGGATGGCTTGAGCAGGCGATCAATGCAGAAATCAAAATACCCAGAATCAGTTTTTTATACATAACGACCTTTAATTCAGATAGTAAATCGAGGATTTAAATTCGTATTGCGCTTTAAGACCATAAACATTGCCTTCGCCCGATACAAAATAAATTAAATTATCAAAGATACTGGGTTTTGAAAAAACGCCGCGACCGGGTTCAAAACTACCGACGGTTTCGCCGGTGGTCTTGTTAAAGAAAAGCAACTTTCCCTGAGTTTCGCCGGTAACGACAAGATCATTAAACAGACTCGGCTCTGAAAAAATACCTTCACTTGTTTTTCTTGACCACGCAAGATTCCCGTCTTTTTTCGTAAGCGAGACCAACTCGCCTTTCGACGATGTAACGAAAACATGAGCGCCTGAAACCAATGGAGTAGTCGGTCCTCCGTAAGGTGCATTCCAGACAATTTCCCCTTTTTCCCGCGATAAACAGTAAACTTTGTCATCAAAACTGTTCACATAAATAAAGTCGCCGTCTATAACCGGCGACGCATCGATGTCTTTGAACTTAGTATTTCTATTCAGTGTGATTTCCCATTGTTCAGTACCCGTCTTGGCATTTAATGCAACCAATGCACCATCGCTGAAACCGACATATACAACATCGTTTGCAATCGAAGGCCTTGAACCGCCCCGGATCGTCATTGAGCTGGTGGTGTCCTGACGGCTGTGAATCCATAGTTGCTTACCGGTGGCAGCGTCGAGAGCATAAAGGGCCTGACTGCCCGAAACAAAATAGAGTACGCCTTCATTCAGCAATGGTTCTGAAACCAGCTCTGATTTAGATTCAAAACTCCAGACAATTTCACCGTTCTGCAGGTTAACTGAATACATTCGGCCATTGTTCGATCCCACGAATAGACGGTCTTTAATCGAGGCCGCGCTGGCTTCAACACCATACGGAATATTAAGACGCCATTTTACATTTTTTGTACCGAGATCATAAGATACTAATCCATCAATTGAGTTTCCGACTACCACTGTGTTTTTGTAAATAACCGGCGACATTCTGTTGATTTTTCGGAACTCATTATTTTTTTTTGCCAGTGTATCCTGCACCCATTGGGCATTAACAACAAACTTCCGGTTACTCTTTTCGTTAATTTTCGAAATCATCGAACAGCCGGAAACAAAAATTGCAGATACTATCAGAATAAGAAGACTCGGCTTAATCATTGATTAAGTTCCGCTGGCTTTTTTAAACTGAATCAGACGAAGATACTTTTCGGCCTCTTTTGAAGTTGCCGAATTACTCATGTCCGGGTTTGCCGTTTGATTTGCCAGATTGGTCAGAATTTCTTCGGCTCTTTTAAAATCATTCATTTTTGAGTAACAAAGGGCCTGCTGAAGTTTGGTTTCATTGTGAATAAAACCGGCCTCACGTCGCTCAATTATTTTCTGCCAGATCGCTATGGCTTCTGGGCATTTCTGTTTATCTGCCAGTAATTGACCGATCTGCTGCTGAACTAATGTATTCACCAGACCACGGTCTTTATTTTCAACTTTTTGTAAAGTTGCAAGTGCGGCATCGGTATTTTTCTCATCCACCAGAATATTGGCTACGTGTAAAGCTGCCATCTGCGAAGCGATTGATCCCGGAAAATCTGTCGAAACTTTTTCAAGATCCTTTTTTATCTGGGTATAATCGATCGGCGCGTCTGATTTAGGTTTTGCCTTTTTATCAGCAGTGGGCGCTTCGGGCTTTTGGTTTTTCAGATCATTCAGCTTTTTTTCTACAGTGAAATAGCTTTCCTGTGCGGATTTTTCTTTTTGAGTTGCTCGTATCGAGACCACTGTGATCACGACTCCGACTAGAACGGCAAACCCTGCTGCTCCAACTATCAACTTCCATTGTTTTTCAATAAATTCCATCTTTATTTTTTCCTTTTGTTATTAGCGGTTATAAACTTCTTTTAAAGTCGTAAATGCACGACTTGATTTACCCGGGTGCTTTTGCTTCAGCATTCCGATAGTCTTCATTCTTTCTTCTGCCAGTCGATCAGCGGCTGTATGCGTTCCGATGTTATCACGCTTGGCAAGTTCGATCACTTTTTTAACATTGTCATAAACCTTGCGGGTTTTGTCGAAAGCGCGGTCAGGTGAGTAACCTTCAAGTTCAACAAAAACATTCATTAATCCACCGGCATTAACCACGTAGTCCGGTGCATACAGAATTCCCAGTTCGCGCAATTGATCACCGTGTCTTGCTTCGCTCAATTGGTTGTTCGCGCCGCCGGCAATAACTTTGCATTTGAATTTAACGATGGTTTGATCGTTGACGATCGCACCCAGAGCACACGGTGCCTGAATATCACAGTCCACACCGAGAATCTGCTCAGGTGAAACAACTTCAACATTGTAAGCATCGTGATGATACTTTACACGCGTCTGATCAATATCAGAAACAATAACTTTTGCGCCCTCTTCGACGAGATACTTTACAAGGTGCGAACCCACATTGCCAAGACCTTGCACGGCAATGCGCATTCCCTTCAAAGAATCCGTACCGAGTTTTTCTGCGGCCGCGGCTTTGATTCCCATTAAAACTCCGTGCGCCGTGTACGGTGAAGGATCGCCCGAACCGCCGAACTCTTTCGGAATTCCGGTTACCCACGGGGTTTCCATGAAAATATGTTCCATATCATTTACATTCGTACCGACATCTTCCGCCGTAATATATTTACCATTGAGTGAATTCACGTACTGGCCGAAAGCTCTGAACAGGCCTTCAGACTTCTGGGTTTTTGAATCGCCGATGATAACCGCTTTACCGCCACCGAGATTCAAACCTGCGGCCGCTGCTTTGTAAGTCATTCCTTTTGAAAG
>JANOJH010000201.1:0-7743 GCA_031408135.1 Bdellovibrio sp.
TCGATTTCTGCCAGCACATCGCCTTTCCCGTTTTTCCAGGGCGTATTTCTCACTCCGTAATCGGTCGTACTTGTTTGCCACCAGCAAAAACTTGAAGGTCAGATACTTTGCCGTCATAATTTAGCATGTGTGTAAATTGTAATTTAATATTTTCCTTCATAGTTATATTTAAAGTGTAAACATTATCTTTTTTAGTCCATTCTTTAACTTGGGGATGCTTGCCATTATCCATTTTTACGTTTTTAATTATTTCGATAAAATCTTCAACAGGAGAACGACCGCTTGTTGTGTGATAAAAATTTATCCGCATACAAACAGTAATATACCCAATTGGACGTATTTTGTAAAGCCTTATTAAAATTGGATGAATTAACTGCCATTAAAGCCACACTAAGAATTTAGGGTTTTTTGAATTTATCGGTTTACTAAGTTAAATTAGATACTTAGAAAAGAACTAAAACTTATTGGCGGAGAGAGCGAGATTCGAACTCGCGAGACTCTTTCGAGGCTACTTGCTTTCCAAGCAAGCGGATTCGGCCACTCTCCCACCTCTCCGTAGGAAAAATAAAATAGCCGCAGATCTAAGCCCGGTCAATGATCAACGTACAGTTTGGATGTGTCTTAAGAATGAAAGACAAAGGCGAACTAGGTTCTTTTTCAGTCATTGCTGTTTCGAGAATCGGCTTTTTATTTTTACCCTTCGCGATAATTAAGAGAGCACTGCATCTGGCAAAGTGGCCGGCGCCGTAAGTTAGGCCCCATGTGGGGCCGGTTATGCCCAATCCTGCGCAGGTTGAATCAGAAAGCTGAACGCAGCCATAATTGAGGTTCATATTAATTTCGGGCTCGTGAAAAGCCAGATGCCCATTTGCCCCAACGCCAAGTATTGCAATTCCGGGATCTACCGGAGACCCTGTCAGCGGCAAAAACTGTTTTTGATATGACGGCAGTTGCTCGTTAAAAAATGATCTGAAGCAACCGGATTTTGGCCCAGTTATAACATCGTCCACCTGTTGAAATAGTAATCCGTTTAAGAATGCAGGTCGGTTAAGCTCCCATGATCTATAAAGCGCTAACGGCGTATTGCCGGCGGGCAGCTGAATAATTTTTTGCGGAGAGCTGAGCGCCGAAAGCGAAACTTCCATCCAGGCATTGGTGCGATCAATTAACTCAGCATCATCTTGTACAGAAATTGTGTTCATGCAAAAATACTAAATGGGAGCAAAAAGTATGTCCAAGAAAAAATATGCCTTGTTAGTTGTGGCCCACCCAGACGACGAATCCATCTTTTTTTCGGGATTACTGATGAACGAACGAAAGCTGCCGTGGAAAGTTATCTGCGTTACTGACGGAAATGCCGACCTAGCCGGTTCAAAAAGAGCGGCTCAGTTCAAAAATGCATGTCGTCTTTTGAAGGTTAAGTGCGAGCAATGGGATTTCCCGGATAAATTCGAAGCCAGACTAGACACCGAAAAAATGATACAAAAATTGATTGAACTCGAAACGCCCGAAGTGATCTATACGCATGAAATTCTGGGTGAATACGGACATCCGCACCATCAGGACGTTTCTTATGCCGTTCATCGGGCATTTTCAAAAAAAGCAGCGGTTTGGAGCGTAGCCTACAATACATTTCCACAGAAAACCTTCGGTTTTACAAAAGCTCAGTATAAAATAAAAACAAAAATTCTGACAAAAACATACCAATCTGAAACTTTGAGATTCCTGAATTTTTTGCCTCTTACTTCAAAAGAGGGTTATTTGAAAACCACTTTTTCTGAGGTTGATCATATCTACTCCTATTTTACAGGAAAAGCAGATTTGAAAAAAACAAAACTGAAGAATTTTTTACACTTATTTAATTATCTGAGCAAAAGAATAAATTTGCTGCAAAGTCGTCCGTTCTGATGACTATCTGATTTTTCTGATCTTATCGGCGCGTTTTTCTTCCGCGACTTTGCGTGTAGATCCATGCTTTGCATTATGTTTTTTGTGATTCAGAAGTTGCGTAAATTTTTCAGGACTCACTGAGAACGAAAAAATTGAAACGGCAAGAAAGCAGACAGCGCCGGCATAAAGCGGAATCAGATATTTTCCTAACCGGCCTATTACGTGTTGTTCGTGGGCATTAGAAACCAGCAAAGGGTGTTCAACAGTTTTTTTAAGCTCGCCAAAAACTTCGATCGGTTTTCCTGGTAATTTTTCTTGTGTCGTACGCCGCTTTGAAATCTGAGCAATTTTCGAATAGCCGACTTGGGCTTCCTGGGCTGAAACGCTACTATTTTTATTTTCGTCCAACAAGGCATTCAAGTTCTTCAACTGACTTGAATTTTCTTTAAAGACTTGCTGATGAAAACGGGTTAGGCCAACAGATTCGGCGAATGTCTTTTCATGCCCGCTTGAGGCGAAACTGCCTCTCACATATAGAGGCGAGCCAACCGGAATATCGTTTTCGACAACCCGAAATGAAGGGGAAAAAAGCCCAAACAAAAAATTAGAAGGTGGAAAGCTGGCAACTGGTCGGGTAATAATGTCTGTCAATAAATGCAATTTCTTATCAGTTGAAAGATAATTCCAGTTGCAGACTTTATTGGAATCTAGCACCAGCTCAGATGACTGAATATTTACTACCGCAAGTCCTTTGGCATCCATTAGATAAAATGAACTTCCGAAATGATAAGAATAAACAGTCTCCCATTCTTTCCTTTTGTTTTTGCCAGAGCCTTTAGTAACCAGTTTTTGAAGAGTAAACGAATAGTAAACGCCTTCGAGATTTGACGGCAGCTTTATGAAATTTTCACCAACGGGCCAAGCGAAACCCTGTAATTCAACTAAGCCCTGAGGTGCTGTAGCCGTAAAAGAACGAATTGTATCTTCAACCTGACGTTTCTGCTTTGTTCTTTTAAATGCGAAATACAGACAGGCCAGTCCGGCGGCTAATGAAATTAAACTGAGTTTGAGTTGCCCTGATTCCAGAAAGAGTCTCTACACACTTTTTTTAAAATTGGGAAGTTTCATGGTGAGATTCGGCTTTTCTTTCTCGGCCTCTGAAGCTTTGAAAAGTTCCTGTTCGCGGTAGCCTAAAAACTGCGCCGCCAGCAAATCCGGAAACTGGGCAATTCGGGTGTTGAAATTCGTAACGGCCTCATTGTAGCCTTCTCGGCGATCAGAAATCGATTCTTCGAGAGCGGAAATGCGCCCCTGAAGCTGAGTAAAATTATTATTTGATTTCAGATCGGGATAGCTTTCTCCAATCGCGGCAACCCCGCGAAGCGCCAGACTCATATCATTTGATGCATGGATTTTTTCAGAAATATTATTTGCCGCCCCGTACTGGGTTCGCGCTTCAATCAGCTTCTGAAGTACATCGGATTCATACTGCACATACTGTTCTATTATCTGAATCAATTGCGGAATTTCGTCAAAACGCTGCTTCAGAATGACGTCGATATTAGACCAAGCTCTTTCAAGCTGGGTTTTAAGTCCTACGAGGCCATTGTATATACTGACAAAATAAAAGACGAAAACGCCCAACAAAACTAAAGCAAAAACCGCAATCATAGTTTGGTCCTTTTTTATTATTAAACAATAAATCGGAAATCAGGACCCTAAACTTAAGAATTTCAGGTGAAATTCGGGCCGGAATTCGAAGTCTTAGACGATTTATCTTCTTTTGATACAGTCGCACCCGATCGGACCAAAAAAAATGTAACGGCAGCGAATCCGCCAACGATGAACACGACAAACATTCCCTTTGATGCGCCCTCAGTTGCGGCCTCTGAATTAATTATTCCTAAAACTTGTAAACAAGCCAGAACCGTAAAAACAAAAAGTGCTGCGATAATAATAATTTTAATTGGTTTCATAATCTAGATAATACCTCAGTAAACAAATTTTCCAATATTAATTTCGACTGTAAAATTACAGCGGTATTCTTGAATGCCGCTCTGGCGGCAGGTTCGCCGGATTTCAAAAATTTTCTAATGACGCAAAAATAAAAAAATCTAGACCTTTATCTTGTTTTCTGCTCAGTGCTTGACCACGTTTTTTTTGCTGTTAGGGTGAGTTTTGTACGAACACAAAAACCTCTAAGATCCGCTATGACAGCCACTCTTAAGAGATAAACCAAATGCATTTTTATATAATTATAAATTTTGCCAACTAACCGAACGTTAATTTCAATTCTATTTTTGGATTAACACAACCAACATCACAAAGGAGTTTTATGCATAAAAAAATGCAACAAGTGTACTTTTGTATTTACGTTTTCTTTTGCCAGCCTCGCGAGAAGTCCTGAATTCGAAATTTTAAGCCTTACAAACAGATACCACGATCTATTCAAACGCTACTTAAGCAAAAAGTAGTAAAAATCATTTTAATTTTAGGAGAATTAATATAAATGCTAAATCAATTAAAAAAATCCATACTTTTGCCCGTGATACTTTCTTCGATGTTTCTTGCGGCCTGTTCCGGTAGCGGTGGCGGCGGCAGCGCAGCCCCTCCAACGGATAGCGCGCTCTCAGGTGACACCGAAGTCGGTTGGGAAATCGTTTCCGACGATCAGGCCCTAGCGGCCCAGCAGCCCGACGATCCATCTGACTTATTAGTGGATGAAGCGGCTTATGCTGCAGGACTTACTGGTTTAAAGTATAAGTGTGGCGCAACAACCAGACTTGTTACTTCCCCACCCAATAGCAAAGGCGTAACGCAAAATTGTGTTGCGAAGTTGCCGGTTTCCAAGCCGAGTGGAACTCCGATAACTGCAACTGTTACAAACGGTGGTAAATTCGGATTGATCTGCCGAACGACAGGTCGTTGGCGAAATACGACTTCGGTAGCAACTTGTCCGGCACCGCCGACGACAACTCCTGCACCGGCTCCGACTCCTGCACCGGCTCCAACACCGACTCCGACTCCAAGCGGAACGATTTATGGCGTAACGATCGATTCGATAGCAAATCTTGCGGATACTGTGACATCACTTAAAAATCTCAGTCGCAAGCCGACAACTCGAATTGTATTTGATGAAGGCATGCCCGCATCTTATTACGCAACTGCCGCCGCACAGATTCATGGCGTCAGTTTTGTAATGGGTGAAATTCTAGATTCGTTTTATGTGAAAAACATAACCACAGCAGGTTACGGCGCACGTACAACCGAATACATGAATACTTTGGGCAATAATGTCGACATCTGGGAAATCGGAAACGAAATCAACGGCGAATGGTTGGGCGATACCCCAACTGTGGTTGCCAAGATGAATTCCGCATACAATTTAGTAAAGGCTGCCGGTAAAAAAGCCGCACTGACCCTTTACTACAACGAAGAATGTTGGGCGAATCCGGCGAACGAAATGTTCTTGTGGGCACAAAACAATGTGTCTTCAACTATGAAGCAGAATCTGGATTATGTTTGGATAAGTTATTATGAAGATGACTGTAATGGTCTTCAGCCTAACTGGCCAGCCGTGTTTCAGAAACTATCTGCAATGTTCCCGAATTCAAAAATCGGCTTCGGTGAAGTTGGCACTAACAATTCCAATCTGAAGGCCCAGTATATTAGTCGTTATTACAACATGACTATCACCGCTAAAAATTACGTCGGTGGGCATTTCTGGTGGTATTTCTCACAGGATATGGTTCCGTACACGAAGCCGTTATGGAATACGCTTAACACCGCAATCCAGTAAACTAAAGAGCTTAAGCTAGTCATTATCTAGTCTGCTCTAATTATGCTCCCTTGAAGCTCCGGCATAGACCCCTCTATGTCGGAGTTTCCTTTTTCAGGGATTGAGCATCTGCTTCAGAAGCAATTAAATGGCAAAGCACTGTCTAGAATTGAGACGATTTGCTCAATTCCGACAGCGTATCGATAACGTCATCGGCAAGTTTTTTATAGATTTTTTTCTCGCTGGCAACACGAGCACGATCAAGGGTACTGGCAATGTGGAGTCAGAATCCTTCGTTTCCGCGTATTCTACAAAGTCTCCTATTTTCGGTTGGGTGGAGTCTGTTCAGTAAAGGCTCCCGCATCCGCGAGCCTCTGTAAAGACTGAATATCCGCCTTTGAGGTACCTTTAACAAAATCACCCACTAAACAGGTTTTTTCTGCATTTAATGATTCAATTAACCGATGCAAACCACTCGATTTTTTACTTTCAACAAGCACTCCGCCGAAACTTAAAAATACCTTTGTTTTTTGTACCTTGCTGGTTTGCCACAAGATCTTGGCACGATCATTTTGCAAACTGACCTGCGAATTTAGCCTCAGCTTAAAATCCGTTTGCGGAATATTTTTAAAACCCTGCAAAGAAATGTGCACCATCCAGAATTTCAGAAAATTCTCTTCGAGTTCAACCGAGGTTAAAGATTTTAAGAGTTCAATTGACTGCAAAAAAGCCTTGGGAAGTTGAGTTACTTCGCCAGAAGCCTCATACAGATTTTTAAAGGCGGTGCTAGGGGCATTTCCACGGGTTCCTAATTTTTCAGCAAGCAATTGGTTCAATGATTCAGAAAAAGTTGCCTTATGCGGTTTGTCGACCCAGACGCCCAAGCTCCATGTGGCATTAAACGCTCCGTCTGATTCAGCAATATGCCAGGCAGAAGAAGGCCAATAGGTTATATCACCTGCTTTTGCAGTTATTACCCGTGAGTTTTTTTTATATTTTTCGTACGAAAAAGCGCGATCAAGTTTAGGATTTTTTTTAACGTAGCTTGAGGTCCAAAGTCGAAATTTTTTTTGTCCCACAACTGGAAAACTAAAAACCCCACAGCGGTCAACATGTACCCCAAAGGGAGTTTTCCGATAATTGCCTAAATAAAGTCCCATCTCAGAAAATCGGTTCGGAAAACCCGTATGGCGATAGAGTTCTTTCGTAAAATCCGCTAGCAGAGCTTGTTTGTTAGCGTTGGTTTTTAACAATTCATCACAAACAAGACAATAATCAGCAAAAATTGCGCTCATGCGCTTATGATATCCACGAAGATTTTTATCTTTTTTAACGGGCAAAATCTGTACCACATCTTCTGGGTGGGCCTGAATTCCATTAATATAAAATTTAAAACCTAACCCGCTGTTAAGCTTGCGACAGCGATCGCTAGATAAAACCAGGAGTTTAAATATCTCTGTTTCATCAATTTCGAGCAGAGGAGATTTTACATTCCTTAATACCAAGGGTTTTTTCTCCCAGATACGCTTAGAAAAATTAGCCCAAAATTTTTGATCTAAAAAAGCAGTTTTAGGAAGCACAGTCGGCTACTTGGATTTTTTCTTTATATTTAATTTCAATTCTAAATCTGAAGCTGTGCCTCGTTTAACTTTTTTTACCTTCTTCTGATTTAAATTCTTTGCCAATTTTTTGGATTTAGCTTTAACCGAGGACTTCTGTTCATTGTATTTGGGTGCGAAATAATTTTTGGCTGTTTGTCCTCGTTTGGGCTTTACACAGCCGCGAGTTAATTTTTTTGAGCAATATGGTATGCCTTTGGCTTCTGCATAACTGGCGTTAAAGAAAACTAAACTGAGCAAAATAAAGATTTTTAAAATATTCATAGTCCTGTATCGGTTTACGGAACTTTGGTCTTCACTTTTTCGAATTAAATAATGTTCATTGTCATTCAGGAGCCTGTAAACGGGGCCGGGTGCTTTCAAGTTGTTTCATTTTGATATCTTGTCTTTTTTTTGCAGCAAGGTTCGGGGGGGGTAGGTACGGCGTACCTTCATCCTGTTGATTTTACCGCTTAG
>JANOJH010000264.1:0-5196 GCA_031408135.1 Bdellovibrio sp.
GAAGAAACTGGCTTAAAGAAACATCCAGTTCAAGCGGCATTTCCTGAAGTCGGCCTCTGGCCTGCGCAGGTGCACCCGCGCTTGCGCTGGCATCAAGCGCGTTGGTCATGCTTTTTTTAGCTCGTTCAAATTCCCGAGGTACAGCACTTTTGGCTTCAGCCAATGCGGCAGGTTTATCGGCTTCTATACTGTCAGATACGGCGCCCATTTCGACATTTGCCACCTGCTCTTTTGCCGGAGCCGACTTCTCTTTTGTGACCGAAACTGATTTTGGAACAGGTACTGAAACCAGCAGTTCCGATTTTTCATATGCGTTCTGTTGAAATAAAATAAGTGCCAGGCAGGCCGTCGCAAGACTTCCGCCCACAGTCCACAGCGACCAACCCGATGAACTAGCCGGCTTTTCAAATAACTTTTCGCGCTGGGTTTTGCTCAACGCTATTTCATCCTGAGTCTTCGCCAGAGTATTAAATACGCCAATACTTTTTTTGATTTGCGCCACTTCATTCTGTAGTTCGAGGTCGGCACGCAGGGCGTTTTCAATCATGGATTTTTCGAGAGCATCAAGCTCATTTAAAACATAAGCCGTAAGTCTTGGATCGTTTTTACTGATTTTCACGACGACCTCCGTTTGATTCGCTGGATTTTAATTTTTCTTTCAGCCGTGTAACACTGTTATGAATCAGCACGCCAACGTGATTAACTGAATGCCCCGTTATTGCACTTATTTCTTTGTAGCTTAAGCCCTGCTGAAACTTCAGCACGAGAATTTCTTTCTGCGCCGGAGCAAGGCTCTCAAGCAGCTTTTCGAGCAACTGTTCGGGATTCTGATTTACAAGCTTCTCTTCAGCTGTAGCTTCAGGATCAGGAATTTCAAGCTCAACTTCATCAGAGCTGATATGTTTTCGGTGCTTCTTTCTCAGAAAATCATAAGCCCTGTTGCGGCTTGTAGTAAAAAGCCACTGCGTTTCGCGGCCTTTTAAGGTTTCATGATCCTGCTGCCAGAGTTTCATAAAAGCATCCTGCACAATATCTTTTGAGTGTTCGAGGTCATGCACCAGGCTCTTCACATAACGAATCAGCTTTGATTCATTCTGGTGCAGACAAGTGCGCAGCCAAGCCTCTTTCAGGCTTGCCGGATTTTTACGAAACATCAGAAAGTTTTTCATGTTCAGAAACTCTACTTGAAACCCCGCCTTTTTCGAAGAAATTACTACCCTTCCTTAATACGACGACACATAGCGACTACGTATGAGAATGAGTTTTCTTAATGCTTTATTTGCGGATTAATTACTTCTTCACCTCGTTGTGGAGCCAGCTCCGCATCGATACAACTTGTATAATTTGTCGTGTTCTTTGTTTCGGTCGGGCTCATACCGAGGTTTGCGGCACTAGGCGCAGTTAGTTGAACTCCATAAGAAGATTTTTTGGATTTGCATTTTTCTTCGGCCTTGCATGCGGCCAATGCTTCGCCCGTGAAAGTTTCGCATGAGGGCCCAACCGGAGTAACAGCACAGGCCTGAATCAACAAAGCGACAATAATTAAAAAACATTTTTTTATATTCATACAGCCTTAAAGAGCAATATTAGGTCCTGCGGCAGAAGCTCCTGAGGGCTTTTGGAACGTCCAAAATTAAAGTTGCGTTCAGAAACAGAACCAAACAGAACTACAGTGATGTCTTAATTTACATACAATTTACATTACCTAATCCATTGATGGCGAAACCACGTTGATGCCTTCGGGTTCTGCAATTCCGGGTTTGCTGATTTTCTGCCGCAACTCGGGGCGCTCGGTTTTGATCTCGGTCTGAACCTGAACGGTTTCTCCGGTTTCGGAAGAACGCTGTATGGCTCTGATAATCTGCAGATCAATCAAACCTTCCTTAAGCGAAGGTTCGGGCGCCAGATTATTCAGAATACAATTCGAAAAATAAAGAATTTCAGCCCCGAACTGATCATGCTTGGGATATTTTTTTACAGTAGTTTTTTCGTCTTTCGTAAAAAACAGCTTCATCGGAAGTGAATAGTCATAGGCATTTTCAAGCGTCAACGAGGCCTTGGTGCCTACGACTTTATATTCTGAACAATCACTTGCGCCGAAGCTGCAGGTAAATGTAGCCAACCGGTTTTTCGGAAACTTAAGTACCACCGCCAGCATTTCGTCCACTTCGGTGAATCTATCATCGGTGTTATTGACATGCGATGCAAAGACTTCGAAAGGTTCATCACGGAACAGATAGCGAGCGGCATTGATACAGTAAATTCCAATGTCGAGCAGCGGCCCGCCGCCGTACTGCCGCTTTAGGCGAATATTGTCACGATCGCGCACCTGCATTGAAAATACCGAATTAAAAATCCTGATCTCTCCGAATTTTGCCGAGTGAATCATTTTTATCGCCTCAAGATTGGCCGCATCGAAATGCAATCGGTAACCCGTCATAAATTTCACGCCACTGCGCTTTACGATTTCTTCCAGTTCAAATGCGGTCCGCAGATCCGAAGTTAACGGCTTCTCACATAGCACATGCACGCCTTCTTTGGCCGCCAACGAGGCAAACGGATAATGAAGCGAATTAGGTGTTGCAATGTAAACAGCGTCAATCTCCCCGCTGCGCAGCAGTTTATGATATTCATCGTAATGACAATTGATTTCGGTTTTGTATTTCCGGCTCAGTTCACTTAGTTTTGCGCTATCGTCCGAAACGAGTGCGGTCAAACGGGTGTTTTCACCTGTATGTTTGAAAGCCGGGAGAACCGCCGCCTGTGCAATATGCCCCAGACCAACAACAGCATAACGAATTTTTTTTCCATCTTTTTTCATATATTCTCCGGGTACCAGCAATTGCAATTTTGAGTCCTGTGCCCATCGGGCAATGTTTCCACGTGGCTAAGCGCTTGCAATCTAACTATTGAATGGTGCAATTCCTCGGACAGCTACAAAAAAAGTTTAAAAAAGACGACGTCTTTACCCTAAGTGCGGCACTGGCACTGTACACCGCTTTTTCGCTTGCTCCACTGGTTATCCTGTTGATTTCTTTCCTGTCGAGTCTGAATCTTGATCTGCAGGTACAGCTTGTGAAGCAGGTTGAGGAATTGATCGGCAAAGAGGCCGCCAATGTTCTCTCGGCCATAATCGAAAAAGCGTCCGCGCGTGAAGAGCTCCACACTCTGAGCGGCTGGATCGGCTCACTGACACTCTTTTTTTCGGCGAGTGTTATATTTGCCCACCTGCAGAGTTCGCTAAATAAGATTTTCGACTCACCGGTGGTCTCACATAAAAATCAGCACTGGTCGGCTGAACTGCGGCATTTCATCGCAAAGCGTTTGATGTCGTTCGGGATTGTCCTGACTTTTATTTTTATTTCGATCATCTCACTGATGCTTTCGTCGGTGTTATCGTTAATTATAGCTAGCGAAGGTGGCCTGTTCGGTGAAATTCTGTACATTGCGGCAAGCTTTGTGCTGTTTTCAGTATTATTTTCCGCCATTTTCAAATGGATACCCGACCGAACCATCGAAACCCACATGGCCATGCGGGCAGGTCTACTGACAGGTTTACTCTTCATGTTCGGTAAAACCCTGATCGGACTTTATCTGGGGCAAACGGCGGTGGGTTCGGCTTATGGCGCCGCAGGTTCTATAATCGTGTTGTTGTTCTGGGTTTACTATTCCTCATTGATCATTTTCTTGGGCGCGGAAATCGCGGCACTAAGAATCCAACAACCATCAATTAAAGTTCGTCGACCGCGCCGCATTCTGGGTATTGTTGAAAGAATTCCAAGATGGGCGTTTATCACATTTGCGGCGCTGTTGCTGCTTCGACTTTTACTTCCGCCGCTTGCACTTTGGGAAGTCAATCGCCTGCTCGATAAAAAGCTTGGCACTTACACCGGCCATGTCCGCGATCTTGATTTGTCATTGTATCGCGGCGCCTATCAATTACAGGGCTTTGAAATCAAAAAGCGGAATTCAACACTGCCGCCACTGTTAACAGCCAAAGAAATTGATCTGGCGCTTTCGTGGCGTTCATTTTTTCGTAAAGAAATATCGGGCAATGTCAGTGTTACAAATTTGCAACTGCGCTTCAGCCACGGCACCCCCGAGCAATCCCAGTCGGGTCTTGAAGAAGACAAACGCCATTGGCAGGACGTGCTGAATCTGATTATCCCGATTCATATTGAAAATTTACAGTTAAAAAATTCGGCGGTTTACTTTACCGAGAGAAAACTTAAGGCGCCCATCGACGTCAAACTTGAAAATATCGAGTTGACCGCCCGCGATCTCCGCACGCGGGCGCGTGATCTTTCAAGCCCGTTCATCTTCAGTGCGCTTTTGCAGGGGCACGCCCCGATCAAGGCCGGTGGAAAACTCGATGTACTGAGCCGCCCGCCACGCGGCCATATGGGGATTGAACTTGAAAATTTAAATGTAGCCAGCCTGAACAAGTTATTGCTGCTTTATATTCCGCTAGACGTTACAAAAGGAAAATTCAGTTTCTATAGCGAAATTACAACGGCCAATTCAAATGCAAACGGTTATTTTAAATTTTTTCTCGAAGATGGAGATATTATCGCAGCTTCTCAACAATTCCGATCGGGCAAACACTTTGCCTATGAACTTTTGTCGGCATTCGGAAACTGGATTCTTAAAAACAATAAAACCGGTAAGATTGCCGCAGAAGTTCCTTTTGAATACAAAAATTCGAAACTGAATATCGACGCGAGCTTGGCTTTCTGGTCTGCTGTAAAAAATAATTGGAATGCGATAAAACCGGGACTGAAACCGCCGCAGTCACCTTGAGGGCTTGCACAGGAAAGCTCGGAATAGAATCAGTTGACCAATCCGGCAAGTTTTTTAAGTTTGTGATAATCGGTTACATAAAAATAATTTTCGTCTTCCGAAATCAGATTTTCGATTTTAAATTCTGCAATTTCGCGGATAACGGTTTCTTTAGCTGCCCCGATCCAGTTAGCAATTTCGACTCGGGTCAGATGAATATTAATCCGCATACCATCCGGAGTTTCTGTTCCGAATTTGTTCCCGAGAATACAGAAGGCCTCCGCGATTCTTTCGCGAACGCTTTTTTTACAGAATGAGTGATGATGGTGTTCAGACGAAGCAATTTCAAGACTCAAACGCTGCAGCATTTCTTTTGCAAACGCAGGTTCCGCATCGATAAGTTCATAAATTGTTTCT
>JANOJH010000326.1:0-1651 GCA_031408135.1 Bdellovibrio sp.
CCATTTGTATAAATCTTAAAAGGCCCGGTCAATGAAATCTCATCATAGCCTTGCAGGTCATGCAGGATGACGAAGTCTTTATTAGTGTTTTGATATAAATAACCATACTGCCGCGCCAGCTCTAAGCTGAATACTCCCACTAATTGCCGTGGAGGAAAAGCAGGATTGACCATTGGTCCCAACATATTAAAAAAAGTTTTCACACCAAGTTCCTTGCGGATAGGTCCAACATTCTTCATAGCGGGATGAAAAAGCGGAGCGTGCATGAAAAAAATATTGGATCGATCTAAACTTTTTCTTAACTCATCGGCACTATTGGTGAACTCATATCCAAAATGCTGCAACAAATTAGAGGAACCACACACTGACGAGACCCCAACATTTCCATGCTTGGCAACAGGTTGACCAGCAGCGGCCACTACAAAAGACGAAAGTGTAGATATATTGAATGTGTTCTTTCCATCACCTCCGGTTCCGCAAACGTCCATGACTGGCTCCTCAAATCGTATTGGAATACACAACTCCAGCATAGCATCGCGAAAGCCTTGCAATTCATCAATGGTGATGGCGCGCATCATGTACACTGTCATGAAAGCGCTCATCTGACTTGGATTGTATTTAGCCGATGCCAAATCTACCAGGACTCTTTTTGCCGTCTCTTTGCTTAGAGACCTGTGTTCGATAAGTTCACTT
Organism: Bdellovibrio sp.; assembly: GCA_031408135.1. Classification (GTDB taxonomy): domain Bacteria; phylum Bdellovibrionota; class Bdellovibrionia; order Bdellovibrionales; family Bdellovibrionaceae; genus Pseudobdellovibrio. Next base: position 694 of record JANOJH010000326.1, read on the forward strand.
AGTATTTCTTTCATAACCTCACCCCGGCCCTCTCCAGAGGAGAGGGTACATTTCTATAATTATTTGACCTGTTCTATTTAAAAATTTTATTTCAATACTCTTTCATACTTGATTCGAAATAAGCTTCACCCCGGCCCTCTCCACCTCATCCCTGCCTACCGGCAGGCAGGCGGCCTTTGGCCACCTTCTCCAAAAGGAGAAGGTGGCCTAAAGACTGACAAAAGGAGAGGGAGTCTATATTTTAGTTCAATTAATTATTTAACCAGTTTTCTATTATCATCTTTCCATGCTCCGTCATTATAGACTCAGGATGAAATTGGACTCCACGAACATCAAATTTTTTATGTGCAATTGCCATCACAAGTCCTTCTGGATTTGTTGCCGTGACTGTCAAATCTGATGGTATACTCTCTGCAACAACGGCCCATGAATGATAGTGACATACCTCAAATTGATTCGGAAGTTCCTTAAAAAGCTTTTCATTTCTATCTGTTACTCTAGCCTTGGAAGTCACACCGTGTAGAACATTAGGAATGTTAAAAAGTTTTGCGCCAAATGCTTCTGCTATTCCCTGATGTCCGAGACATACACCTAAAATGCTTTTGTTTGGTGAATAGATCTTGATGACATCCTTCATAATCCCTGCTTCGTCTGGAATTCCAGGACCTGGGGATAAGAGAATCTTATCATACTTTTTCACGTCCTCCAACTCAATTTTATCATTTCGAAAAATATCCATTTCATAACCTAGTTCACGAATGATATGAACCAGATTGTAGGTGAATGAATCGTAATTGTCTAAGACTAATATTTTCATAAGTCAAATTTTCTCAGCCATGTTGATGGCTTTTCGTAATGCTTCCAATTTATTATTCACTTCCTGCAATTCATTCTCCGGAATTGACTTTGCCACAACACCAGCTCCTGCCTGATACATCAATTTGTTATCCTGGCTTAA
>JANOJH010000358.1:0-2243 GCA_031408135.1 Bdellovibrio sp.
ACAACTTGCAAGTTCAAAAGCACATGTTGTATTATGTCCATCCACGGAAGGTAACTTAGGCGATGGCATTTTTAGAATGCGTGAGTATGTAAAACTGGGTGGCCATTGGTCTATTGGCACGGACAGTCACATCGGCATCAATCCATTAGAAGAGTTTCGCATGATTGACTATCGTCAGCGATTGGTAAGCAATTTTAGAAACACCTTTGAAGGCGATGCTGCGAAATATATGGTTAACGAAGAAATTGAATCAGGCCGCAAGGCAATGGGTCATCCACTGCAAAATTATTTTGAAGTAGGCCAACCTTTTGATGCCATCGTTTATAATGCTCAATCTCACCTGTTAGCTGATACTTCCGAAAAGAATAGGTTGGCCACAATCGTCTTTACAGGCGATTCAAGCCGCAATCTGGGAACGATCGTCAACGGAAAGTGGGTGGTGAAAAATCAACACCATATTGCCGGAAGGAAATTGAAGGATGATTTCGCGAAAGCGATGAAGGAGTTGAAGAATAGGTAATCGGTAAGTGGTAATCGGTAAGTGGTGATCGGTAATTAGTAACTGATTACCGATTACCCTTTTTTACCGATCACATAATTTCATTGGAAATGCAAGGTGTTTTCAGGATATTTCCTTTTCCTAAACTCGACATCTATGCGAAAACCCTTCTTACTTTTCTTATGCACCCTGATGGCCTTCAGCTTCATGACGGCTGCACAAAAATCCAAATCAACAGTACCCGCCCAGTCATCAAAAGTTGAGCCGGATAAATTCAAAGGACTGAAGTGGCGCAACATTGGTCCATTCCGCGGAGGACGTGCTAATGCCATCTCGGGTATTCCGCAAGACGACAATATATATTATGTAGGTTATACTGGTGGAGGCATTGCCAAAACAGATGATGCGGGCATCACCTGGAAAAATATTTCAGATGGATTTTTTAAAGTAGGTTCCATCGGTGAGATCGCTATCTGCGAAACCGACCCAAATGTTATTTATGTGGGCACAGGCGAGCATGCTGTGCGCGGTGTAATGACTTCCTTTGGCGATGGTGTTTATAAATCAACCGATGCAGGCAAGACTTGGAAAAATATTGGCTTAGAGAAAACCAGACACATAAGTGACATTGCTATTCATCCAAACAATCCCGACATACTCTATGTAGCTGCTCAAGGCCCTGTTCATGGGGCAAGTGCAGATCGTGGTGTTTACAAATCAATAGATGGAGGCACTACATGGAAAAAAACTTTATATGTAGATGAAAACACAGGAGTTAGCAGTCTCAGTATGGACATGACCAACCCTCGCATTTTATATGCAGCCACCTGGCAGCACAGACGTTATCCCTGGAAAGTAGAAAGCGGTGGCCCTGGCAGCACGATCTGGAAATCAACTGATGCTGGCGAGACGTGGAATAAAATCATAGAAGGACTTCCAAAAGAAATGGGAAAAATTGGTGTATCCGTTTCTCGTGCTAATCCGAATCGTGTGTATGCAATTATAGAAGCAGAAAAATCTAAAGCTGGTCTATATCGTTCAGATGATAGCGGAAAGAAGTGGACGCTATTATCAAGCGACAATACAATTACAGCGAGGTCATGGTATTATATGGAAGTGTTTGCAGATCCTATCAATGCTGATGTTGTGTATGTATTAAATGCACCTATGACGCGTTCCATCGATGGAGGAAAAACATTTTCTTCTTTGCGCGTTGGTCATGGCGATACACATGATTTGTGGATCAATCCAAAAAATACAATGAACATGGCGTTGGCCGATGATGGAGGTGGTGAAATCACATTTAATACAGGCCGATCATGGTCACCTCTAAATAATCAGGGAACTGCGCAATTCTATCGCGTCAATGTTGATAATCGTTTTCCATATTGGGTATATGGTGGTCAGCAGGATAATTCATCGGTTGCTACACCAAGCCGGAATGGAAGCTATGGCATTACCGATAAAGACTGGATCAACGGCCCCGGTTGTGAGAGTGCCTGGGTTGCGTTCAACGATCCGAACAATCCGGAATTATTATACGGTGGTTGCTATCAGGGAATCATTGATGTGCTGGACACACGCACGGGTGAAAGCAAAGACCTTCAGGAATACCCGTCAACTAATTTGGGCTTCAAACCAAAAGAAATGAAGTACCGCTTCAATTGGAATGCCCCATTGATCAATTCACCGCACGATTCAAAAGTGATGTACCATGCCGGGAATGTATTGTTTAAAACAACAA
>JANOJH010000376.1:0-1360 GCA_031408135.1 Bdellovibrio sp.
GCGGTGTGTCTGCATCAACATCAGCCTCAACTGTTTTGCCATTTACTTGCAATTTGTATAGCGCCATTGTTTTAAAAGTTTGATTGTCAGGCTAAGATAACAAAAATACAGGTGCAGTGTTCAGGCGGAGTGCTAAGATTACAGGTGTGGTTAAAATCAGATTCAAGAAGCAAGAAGTAAGTAGCAAGAAGTAAGAGAATATCAGTTGTATCCCCATATCCTTACTTGATTCTTACTACTACTTAGCTTTCGGCTTTAAACTTTCTGCTTTAAGCTTTTCGCTTTCTGCTTTGAGCTTTTCACGCTCTGCTTTAGCCCGTTCCGCGTCTCTCACCTTCTGATCCGCTGCCAACTCCTTCAGTGTCCAGTACTTATTTCGCTCCTTGTTTTTCTCGCGGATACCCCTGATGCGGCCTCCCCATACAGTGCCAGAATTGTTGAACTCAGCACGCACATAGCTCAGAACGTCAGCGATATACTGATCATTCTCCTGGGCAACTGAAGCCATGGGACCGTTGTATTCCGCACCATCCACAGGACCTGTGAGGCCATTCAACAAAATTTTGACAGGCACTTCAATGTCACCCATTACACGTGGCGAACCAACTAATGAAGGCGCTAACTGGTGAATCCCTTTCCCTTCTGGTCCGTGACAAGTTGAACAGTATTCTTTAAAGATTTTATAGCCATGTACAATCTGGCCAGCAGCATCACCTCCCCTCAATTTGTATTTGTCTTTCAATTGCTGAATGACAGAAAAAGACGGATTGAGATTTTCCGCTGCTGTTATTTTTATTACCTAATTATTTGGATGTGCATCGAGAATAGATTTTACAATCGACTTTGACTCATCATTGATAATCCGCAAAGAAAGAATGAGTTGTTGCAATACTTCAGGATTCGGGTCATTTGCAAGTGCTTTTAAAGATTCAAAAATCTCGGTATCATTTTGTTTTAAAAATCGATCGCTGATGCGGATAGCTCCTACCCTTACTCTTGGATCAATATCTTTCAATGCCGTCTTTAATGAAGATTTGTTAATTGCATCAAGTCCTTCCAATGTCCAGAGTGCATGCAAGCGCTCCAAAGCAAAATCCTTATCGGGATGAATCAGTTTTGCAAACCACGATTCATTTCCTTCAATCGTTTCAACAAGATCCGGAACAACAGACTTGTCTCCTTTTAATATGATCAGTTTCTGTGCAGTCATTCGCCACCAACCATTGGGGTGTCCGAGATAGTTGAGAAGTTCCGAAGATGTCTTGCTTAATAACTCAGGTCTTTCACCAGGCTTCATGTCTTCGTGAACGATTCTGTAGATTCTTCCACGGCCTACAAACTTATCGTAGCCTTTTTCTTT
>JANOJH010000381.1:0-1338 GCA_031408135.1 Bdellovibrio sp.
TTAAGCAAATGGATCAACGCATTGCATTCCAATAATTTCCCGTTCGGAACATTAATTGTAAATATTCTGGCTTGCTTTATTCTTGGATTGGTGATTGGTCTGGCCGATCATAAACAACTCTTCTCTCCAGTTGCGCGCCTATTCTGGACCGCTGGATTCTGTGGTGGCTTCAGCACATTTTCAACGTTTAGCAAAGAAACTCTGGAACTGATGCAGGGAGGCTTCACCCTTAATCTGATTCTCTATATAGCGTTGAGTTTATTGCTTTGCCTGTCAGCGACTTTCGGAGGACTTTATGCAGGTGAGCACTTGTAACGGATTCTGGATGCTAGATACTTGATCTTGGATATATAAATACGTCCCAAGAAACTTCAAGAATCAAGAATCCATCATCAAGAATCTCCGATTAACTATTAACGATTAACTTTTAACGGCCATCCACTGGCATAAACACCACCTTCTTCGTTTCAAAAAACTCTTCTTTGAAGTAATCTGGAAGCGAATACAGGCTGTACGGTTTTTTTAGTTCATCCAATTCTTCATCAAGATCTCCACCTTTCAAGTAAAGAATTCCATTATCTAAGGTGTGTATCGATTCTTCCTTCGTTTTTGTGCGTACCCAGCCATAGAACTCTTTCATGCGTGTAACAGCACGGCTTACGATAAAATCATATTTCGTCTTTAACTCTTCAGCACGCTTTTGTTCTGCATTTACATTTTTCAATTCAAGTGCAGTTGTAACTTCTTTCACCACCGTAATTTTCTTGCCAATAGAATCCACCAAATGAAAATTCGTCTCTGGAAAAAGAATGGCGAGCGGAATACCTGGAAAACCTCCTCCGGTGCCAACATCCAAAACAGACGCACCGGGTTTGAATGAAATTACTTTTGCAATACCCAACGAGTGAAGCACATGGTTGATGTAAATATTTTCAATATCCTTGCGGGAAACAACGTTGATCTTCTCATTCCACTCTTTGTAAAGAGGGCCAAGTTGCTCAAACCGTTTCTTTTGTTGCTCCGATAGGTTCGGGAAATAGTGGAATATGATGGACGCGTCTTGCAAAAGTTTAAAATTTAAGGTTAATTCCCTGATCAAGTCGTCAGACCGCTGAACGCTTAAGCAATAAGCGGTCAGACGACTTCCAATAAGAAACAAAATAAGATGAAAGCCTATATAAAACTATTGCCTGCTTTACTTTTCATTTCTATTATGATCATCGGGTGCAAACCGAAAGAGCAGGTAATCCCAGTTGCAAAAACGTTTACTGATAGTATGGATTCCCTTTTCGCCACAGTTCCTGATTTCAGTGGTGTTGCTCTAGTAGCAGAAAAGGG
>JANOJH010000501.1:0-1277 GCA_031408135.1 Bdellovibrio sp.
GGCGGATTAACCTATACCATGCCAGCCATTTCAGAAATATTTTATGTAGGTGGCAGTGCTATGGGAAATGGTAAGTACACCCCTAAATTTAATGTTTCAGCGGCCTTAGTCTTTGAAAAAGACTTTTTCGGGTTTATCAAAAAGTTTTCAATTGCACCCGAAATAGGGTACACCGTCCGTTCCTATATTTATTCTAATCCACAATTGACCTATAAAGATCAAAACCCCGATGATCCCAATTTTATCCTGGAGGAGAATTTACAAAAACAGGCCTGGCTTGACCTCAACCTGTTAGTACAGTATAAAATCATGGAAAATAAATTTAATCCCTACATAGGAATAGGCCCTGGAATCAGCTATTTGCTGAATTCGTCCACAGAAATCCAAACAAATGTTATAGATAAGAATACAATTACCGGGTCAGCCATCGACACAAAATCTTCCTATAATTCATTGGCCTATTCAGCGATTATTGCTGTTGGCACAAAAATCAGGCTTGGAGCCTTTTACCTTACAGGCAATATCCGGTATCAATACGGACTAAACAATGTAGTGAATGAATCCACTCGCAGTAATAGTGAGGCACTCTTTGGTCGCGCATTCGTACCATCCAATTATCGTCATAATAATGTAACCTTTAACATCGGCTTAGTGATTCCACATTTCAAACCTAAGAAACTGATTAAGTAATAAGTTAATAGTAGTATTAAGTTAATCGTTAAAAGGGGCGAGAATGGAACAGCAAACAACGATTAACCAATATACGATTAACGATTAACGATTATACGATTAACTGATTACGTTTAACGTTTCACCATGAAAAGAATTCTATACTACTTATCCATTGTTGCACTTCTCTCCTCTTGTCTCTCCGAGAAAAATGCCGACCCCGGCAAGCCCAATACGTTTGTTCGCTACTTCAATGGTGGTAATAATGACTTTGCTCTGGTAGCGGAAGAAACATCTGATAAAGGAATTATTATTTTGGGAACAACTGAAATTACCAACCCCGATTTAACCAAAAAATATAGAATCAAACTTATTAAGACAGATGAGTATGGAAACCTGGTACAGCAAAATCTCTATCCTGCAGACTTTGCCTCATCTGAAAGCATACGGGCACGCTCTTTAATTCAATTAGCTTCTGGCGGGTTTCTCGTGATTGGAGAAACAATAGACCCGAATAGTGGCATTACCAAGATGTATGTATTAGAAGTAGGAGCAGACCTTAAACAGGTTACCGCTACCTCAAAAGCGATTGACTTTGGGGTTTTTGT
>JANOJH010000439.1:0-1397 GCA_031408135.1 Bdellovibrio sp.
CAATTTTTTGTCGGCACTTTTCCTTTCTTTGCACCTGTGAAAGTTTTAATACTGCATCAACATTTTAATACACCCGAGAAAGGAGGCGCTATACGTTCGTATTATCTGGCCAAGGCTTTAGTGGATGCTGGTATGGAGACGATCGTTATTACAGCACACAATGAGAAGCGTTATAAGACCGAAACAATTGAAGGTATTCAAGTTCATTACCTACCCATTGCATACGACAACCGTTTTGGCTTCGCTGCCCGAAGTTCTTCTTTTCTAAAGTATGCATGGGAAGCAATAAGATTGGTATCAAAATTTAAAGGAATCAATTATTGCTATGCTATTTCTGTACCGCTTACAGTAGGGGTTGCTGCCATGTGGATTAAAAAAAGATACGGTATTCCGTATATTTTTGAAGTTGGTGATCTTTGGCCAGACGCTCCCATTCAATTGGGATTTATAAAAAATTATTTTTTTCAGCAAGCTCTTTACAGATTAGAGAAATCTATTTATCAATCTGCCGAATCTGTTGTGGCACTCTCCCCTGCTATTAAATCAGCACTGGAGAGGAAAGTGCCAGAGAAAAAAATTCATCTGATCCCCAACATGGCAGATACGGAGTTTTACAAACCGGAATTGAAACTACCCCAACTTGAAGAAAAATTTGGCGTGAGGGATAAGTTTGTTGTCTCCTACATAGGAGCTATTGGCGTTGCCAATGGTCTGGATTATTTTTTAGAATGTGCAAATGCCAGTAGGAAAGCAGAGCTTCCAATTCGCTTTTTGCTATGTGGTGACGGGGCTTTGAAGGAACGGCTAAGTGCAAATGCAAAAAATCTGGGCCTTCATAATTTATTGTTCATTGATTTCACTAACCGTAAAGGGGTTCAAGAAATAATGAACGTAACAGATGCTGTTTTTGTGTGCTTTAAAAACGTATCCATTTTAGAAACCGGCTCGCCCAATAAATATTTTGATGGGCTTGCTGGCGGTAAATTAATTGTGATAAATTTTGGAGGCTGGATCAGAAAAGAAATTGAAGAAATTCGGTGTGGGATTTATGTTGATCCATTGCAACCAATGGATTTTGTAAAAAAGATTAATCCCTTTATTTCTGACCTAAAGCTTTTTCTTCAATTTAAGGAATCAGCAAGAGGATTGGCGGAAAGAAAATACTCCAGAAGGCTTTTAAGTGAAACATTCACTCAGTTGTTTGTAGGCATAAATAAATAGGCATGAATACCTAACAACACAGAGTAACACCACCAAGGCATAAAATCAAACCGCGTCCGACAAACTCGAGAAAGTAAAGTCCCGGATCTTCATATATGGAATTAAAGAACTTGCGCCACCACCGGGCCCGCCACCTGCAGGCACGCGCACTTGCTTGCCTAACGTTTCTAAGTTGT
>JANOJH010000482.1:0-1059 GCA_031408135.1 Bdellovibrio sp.
ATAAGAATGTAGTATTAAAGTCCAAAAAAGCTCTTAAAAAAAATCTATAAACCCGTGTTATTGTATGTTGCCCTCACTATCCGCTTTCATTAACATCATGGTTTTAACACCACCAAAGTCTGTCGTGCCTAACACCAGCAATGATCCATCTGCCAATTGGCGCACACTGGCGCCCCGGTCATTTTTAATTTTGTTTCCAAAGATTCGTGGATTCGTCCATACTTGATTTCCAAAGGCATCGTACTTTGTTAAAAAATAATCATCCTGCTCTGCCACTTTTACGGTACCTAATATCACGAGGCCGCCTCTCACTGAGCTAATAGAATTGCCTGTGTCGGTACCACTGGATGCTGCAATTGATTTGGAAAGAAGTTCAGTGATGCCGTCTTGCGCTATAATTTTAAAAATAATATTCTGGTCTCCTAGTGTACCTGTGGGACTTTCGTTGGTTGAACCGACTATCGCAAATCCATATCCATAGCGACAGATGTCATTTGCTTCTTCTTCAAATTCAGCTTTACCAAAAAATTGATCCGAGATTGTGCCGACTGAATTTTGTGCGGTTTTTACAATCCGGATGTCCGGGGTTGATGAATTTCTGGTGACGGTGCCAGACCAAAAGACATTATTTGAACCATCCAGATAAATTTTATTTGCAAGTGATGATTCACCATTACCGTAAGCCCTCGCCCAGATCACCGAAAAATCTGATTTATCAAGTTCTGCCAACACCATGTTGTTACTTGTCTTTGTAACATCTTTTAAAGAACCCAGCACCAGAAAGTTGCCATTCGTATTTAGTTGAATGGCCTGCCCTAAAATGGATTCTGTGATGCCAAATGCAGAAAAGTCTACTCTTCTGCTTTTCACTGAATCTAGTTGGCTATTGACTTCCAGGATAAACAAATCAGTTCGTGTAGATTGAATGTAATTCCCGATGACTAGAAAACCACCGGAAGCAAGTTGGATCATGGCATTGCCGGACAGGTTTATTTTACTTTTGAAATTAGCGGGATACACTTTCTGAAATAGCAGGTTGCCATAATTGTCTGTCTTGAT
>JANOJH010000484.1:0-3142 GCA_031408135.1 Bdellovibrio sp.
GAACGCAATAGGTTTTTTAATAAAATGGACGCGCGAATTCAAGATTGCAGGGCAAAGTTGTAGAATGGGTTATCCGTTAATCGTGAATCGTTATCCGTTAATAGTTAATAGTAATGCAGACAACGAGTAACGATTAACGGATAACGATTAACAGATAACGATTAACTTTTAAAGATTTTCAATTAGCAAGACCATGCCCCAAACCCCTGCAACCACTAACATCCAATCTGTTTTTCTAGCGCAGATACGAGGCCGGGTACCTGAGAACATTTCCTTTGCCGATAAATTGGCGGAGTTGCTTAACGTAAGTCGCGACAGTGCTTACCGAAGAATCCGTGGAGAAACTGTGCTTTCGCTGGATGAAGTAAAAACACTATGCGATCGATTTGGCGTCTCCCTCGATGCTCTTTTTTCACCTTCGGCCAATACCTCACTTTTTCATCACAGAGCCTTGAGTTCAGGTTATACCTTAGAGCAATGGTTAAATTCTGTTGGAAGTAATCTTGAGTTCGTAAATGGATTCACCCAAAGGGAAATGATTTTTGCTGCCAGGGACATGCCCATCTTTCACCATTTTCGATTACCGGAGTTATCAGCCTTCAAAATGTTCTTTTGGCTGAAAACGGTCATTAAAGATCCAAAATACGCTACCCAATTATTTAAGCTGGAGGTGATTCCAAAAGAAATCCTTCGAGCAGCGACCAGACTTTGGAAGCTTTATTCTACTGTACCGAGCACAGAAATCTGGAGTGACGAAGCTATTAATGAAACCATTAAACAAATCGAGTTCTATCATGAATGCCGTTTTTTCGCTCATAAGAAGGAAGGAGCACAGTTGTGTGATCGGCTAGTTGATCTGATCAATCTGATAAAAGGGGAAGCAGCGGAAGGGAAGAAAACAGGAGGCGATACGTTTCGGCTTTTTGAAAATGAAATACTGATCGCAGACAATACCGTTTTTGCCCGCATGGATAACCAACGCATTGTATACATCAACTACAATACATTGAATTTGCTAACCACTCACCAGGAATCATTTTGTGATAAGACAGAAAAATATTTAAACAACTTAACTAAGAACTCAACTCTTATAAGTGCCTCTGCGGAAAAAGAGCGAAATAAGTTTTTTAATAAAATGAAAGAACGGATTGAGGTTTTTAAAAATAAGTTGAGCTGACTCTAACTTATTTCAATTTCACGGCATCAAACAATTAATCTTAAAATGTGCTCTACCGCATCGTAAAATGGCTCATTAAACTGACCCTTAACTCATACTTCCGAAGAATTGTGATTAAAGGTTATCATCACGTGCCCGCCAGGGGGCCGGTAATTTTTGTTGCGAATCATCCCAGTGCTTTCATGGATCCTATGGTGGTGGCTACCTGCACAGGCCGATCCATTCATTTTCTTGCGGCTGCTGAGTTTTTTGGCAAGGGCTTAAAATCCTGGTTCTATAAGAAATATTTAAATATGATTCCGGTTCACAGGCCATCTACCTTGCCTGCTGAAACCATTAACAATACGGATATATTCTCCAAATGCTTTGAGCTGTTAGGTAATGGAGGGGTGCTGCTGATATTTCCTGAAGGCAACAGTGTAACTGAAAAAAGAATCCGCAAACTAAAAACCGGGGTAGCTAGGATGGCCTTGGGCACCGCGATTAATTCCCATATTAAAGTCGAGGTTAAAATCATTCCCATTGGTTTGAATTATAGCAATCCACACCGGTTTCAAAGTGACTTGTTTATTAATATTGGAAAACCGCTTTCAACGAACAGCTTCTCAGCGGATCAATCTGAAGTTGTTCGGCTTACTAACGAAGTCGAAGTACGCCTGAAAGAAACGGTTCTTCACGTTCAAAACGAAGAGCTTGATTCCCTGGTGAAAAAGATCGAATTGATTTTGAATAACAAATTTCACAAAGACAACAAAACCCCTATTTCAAAAAAGGAAAATGAATTTGCTTTCCAACAAAAAGTAATCAAATCAATTCAAACCATTTGTGAAAATCAACCCCAACTCATTCTAAGACTTGAATTAAGACTTGACCACTATTTAAAAAGACTAAGGAAACGTGGAATATCGGATAGATCCATCGCTGAGCTTTCCATTCTTGTCTCCGCTTGGGAATTTTTCCGTCTGATACTTGCATTTCCACTCTTTTGTGCTGGGTTTATAATTAACTCAGTGCCCTACTATTCCACCATACTTTATTTTCGAAAATTAAATCTCTTTTCACGAGAAGGCTTTGCGCCTCCTCGTAAGAAAATTAATCCAGCGTTTAAAGGATCTATTGCAATGGCGATAGGCATGGTATTTTTCATTGTGTGCTATTTGCTTCTGGCTGCAATTACCTTCTGGGTTACACAAAATATCTGGGCTGGAATTTGTTCCCCGATTCTATTTTATCTCTCTGGTTTGTTTACCATGAGATACATCGGATGGTTTTTTCTTTTTCAGCAGAAAGTAAAATTCCGAAAGCTGTTCAAGGAAGATCCGGAATTATTTACATCACTAATTATTGAAAGGCAGGAAATCATTGAAGAGTTGAAGGTGGTAGTCATTAACACCTAGCTTTAATATCCTAATTTCAAATAACCTATTCTCTCCCATCTAGTTATGACTATGGAAGTTTAATATCTTATCGCTATCAGGATAAAGTAAGTTGGTCAATAACAAAGCTTTGAGAAACTGAGAAGACTTTTAAAAAGCGAGTTGAGTTAATTCTATTTTTTTCAAAGCACCTGCCGTTGCAACGCTTCCTTAATAAATTCCTCCTTATCAATTGGTGCTACCCCCACATGCTGGCACACAAGCCCACCGCCAAGATTGGACAATGACACTATTAATTTTGGATCAAGTTTGAGAGCAACACAAACTGCAGCAATACTTACCACTGTATCGCCAGCGCCAGACACATCTGCAATCTCCCGTGCATGGGCAGGGAGCTTTATTTTTTGATTCTCAAAATCAATGTAAGCGCCCTGCTCGGAAAGCGTGACCAAAATTCCTTTGGCATTAAGCTTTTCCTTTAGCACTTCAACTGCCATTGCCACCTGGCTTTGATTAGCACCCTCCACTTCCATTTTCAAGCCCTCGCGTAGTTCTTTTATATTAGGCTTAAAGAGCGTTACATTCTTAT
>JANOJH010000485.1:0-6071 GCA_031408135.1 Bdellovibrio sp.
ATCAAGAAAGTCGATAACATACCTGAACTGTAGTCTGTCGAGATAGTTCCCGAGTGCACCGGCAAAAATTGAACTGAGTGCCGTAATCTGCGGAGTATCATTGTTTTTGATACTTCTCATAATATAAAGAATTATAGCGCACGCCGCGGGCGGAATGATAAAAAAGAAAAGTTCTCTGAATACTTCGGGTGTTTGTGCCAAAAAGCCGAACGCCGCACCGAAATTCCTAACGTATGTAATACTAAAGAAGTTGCCGATGACCGGCAGAGATTCATGCAACTGAAGCTGCGTGTGTACGTATAATTTACTGATCTGATCCAATGACAGCAGGAGCCCGGTAATACTCATCAACAGCAGATATTTCCGCTGAAAACCGTATCCGGTTCCGGCGTCCGATGAAGTCATGACAGTGCCTCAACACATTTCGGACATACTCCGAGTGTGGTTTCATTTTTTGAAATTTCTGTAGAATAAACCCAGCAGCGGACGCACTTTTCACCCGCAGCTTTGGATGCAACAATCGCATAGGCGCCGGGCTTAAGTTCAACTTTTGAAACAATCAGAATTTCGCGAAGGTCGTGCGTTTTCTTGAGCGCGACCATCAGTTCATCACCCGCAGTAATTTCAACCGCAGCTTCAAGGCTTGAACCGATCACTTTAGCGGCACGCAATTCTTCCAGCTTTTTCTGAACATCGCTTCTGACCACGAGCACTTTTTCGATTAGTCCATCCAATTCGGGATTACTCCACGTCGGAACAGGAAAGTCTTCCAAAAATACAGAGTCTTTAGTTTTTCCTCTGAAATAAGAGTAGGTTTCTTCTGCCAGAAATGAAAGAATCGGCGCCATCATTTTGATCAGGGCTTCGGTCGTTAAATAAAGCACCGTCTGTGCGCTTCTTCGGGGAACGCCGTTATATTTCCACGTATAGAGTCGATCTTTCAGGATGTCCATGTAGGTTGCCGAGAGGGTAACTGTGAAGAAATGATTTAGCAGATGGTACACTTTATAGAATTCATATTTTTCGTAAGCGGCCGTTACATCTGTAATCAATTGATTAAGCTGGTGATACATCCAGAGATCTATCTGGGTCATTTTACTGACTTCAACGGCATCCTTTGAAAAATCAAAATCCGAAGTTGAGCCAAGTAAAAATCGCATCGTATTTCTGATTTTGCGGTAGGTCTCGGTTACGCGGGTTAATTCATCTTTACCGCAGCCGATATCGTTGCCGTAGTCGCCATAAGAAGCCCACAGCCGGATAATTTCTGATCCGCTTTTTGAAGACACTTCATTCGGGTCAATAACATTACCGAGAGACTTACTCATTTTGCGGCCTTGAGAATCATTAACGAAGCCGTGGGTAATCAAAGCTTTGAACGGCGGCTTTTCGGTCGTGGCCATAGAAGAAAGCATCGATGTGTTGAACCAACCGCGGTGCTGATCCGATCCTTCAAGGTAAATGTCGGCCTGCGAGTTTTTAAATCCAAAGCGCGAATGGGCTGAATGAACGGCCGCATGGCAAACGCCGGAATCAAACCAGACATCCAGAATATCGCGGCCCACTTTAAAACCTTGTGTGCCGAATTCGGGTTTTGCATCATTCGGTTTTTTCCAGCTGTTGCCGGCTAAAGCATTCGCGTCGGCTTTGTAATAAGCTTCGATCCCGCCTTCAAGCACGATCTCGGCCGCTTTCATCATGATGTCGTAGTCGGCAAGCGGCGCTCCGGTGGCAATGCATGTGAGGATCGGAATCGGCACTCCCCAGATGCGCTGACGCGATAAACACCAGTCTGGCCGATTTTCCATCATGGCCTGAAAGCGAGCGCGGCCCCATTCAGGAAAAAACTGCACCTGATCCAAAGCTTTTAACGTGTGTTGCCGAATTTGCGAGGGCTCAAGATCAATTCCGATAAACCACTGCGCGGTGGTTCTGAAAATCAGCGGGGTTTTTGATCTCCAGCAGTGCGGGTAGCTATGTACAAATTCAGAAAATTTCAACAAATGGCCGGAGTTCCGCAATTTTTCCACAATCAAAGGATTGGCTTTGAAAATATTGGTCCCTTTCATTTCAGCATACTCTTCGGTGTAAAGGCCACCGTCATCCACCGGATTTAAAACCTGCAGATTATATTTTTGCCCGACTTTAAAATCGTCGGCGCCATGCCCCGGGGCGGTATGAACGACTCCTGTACCGGTGTCAGCGGTAACGTGCTGGCCAAGTACAACCAGCGAGGTGCGATTAATGAATGGATGTTGAGCCAGCGCCAGTTCGAGTTCCTGTCCTTTGAAAACTTTTTTTTCTGTCAGCGTAATTCCGATTTCTTTTTCAAAAAATTCTTTTAATGCTTTAGCGATGACGAGGTTTTGTTTTTCGCCGTTAATTTCTGTTGCGAAGACGGCGTAATCAAATTCGGGATGCAGACAGATTCCGGTATTAGCGGGGAGTGTCCAGGGCGTTGTCGTCCAGATGACAAAAGAAGTTTTTTCAGAAGGGCTACCTAACTTTTTAAGCGTAGCGGGATCGAGCACTTCAAATTTAACATAAATCGAAGGCGACTTGTGGTCGTGATACTCAACTTCGGCGTCGGCCAAAGCGGTTTTCAGTGTCCAGTTCCAGTAAACGGGTTTTACGCCCTGATAAATTACGCCACGTTTGAAGGCGCGTGCAAATTCGCGGACTTCTTCGGCTTCATACTCTTTCGACATCGTCAGGTAGGGATTTTCCCAGTCGGCAAGTACACCGAGACGCTTAAACTGTTCGCGCTGGTGACTGACCCACTTAGTGGCTTCAGCCCGGCATAAGGCCAGAACTTCCTGTTCGGTTTTTACCTGCTTTTTTTCTGCAAGGTCTTTCATGACTTTGTGTTCGATTGGCAGGCCATGACAATCCCATCCGGGAACAAAGGGCGCAAAATGCCCTTTCATCGCTTTATATTTAATGACGAAATCTTTAAGGGATTTATTAAGTGCATGCCCGATATGAATAGAGCCGTTGGCGTAGGGTGGTCCGTCCGGTAAAGTAAAGCCCGGGTTATTTTTATTTTTCTCGAGAATTCTGGCGTAAATTTTATCGGCTTCCCACTTGGCTATTATTTTAGGCTCATTGATCGGTAAATCGCCCTTCATCGGAAAATCGGTCTGAGGTAATCGGATTGTGCTTTTGTAGTCTGGGATGTTCGACGATGTAGACAATGGAAACTCCTTGAATCGATAGACTAAATATCTAACAAAAATGCGGCTTGAGTACAACCGCAATCCATAAGTCCAGATTTGCATTTTCGGGGGCAAATACAGCCCAGAACGTGCTACTTTTTCTATGTGATATCAAATACTTATGTAATATTGATTTTTCTTATTTCCTGCCTTTTTTGCAAGGAAAGCTTTGCGCAGGAAGAAGAGCAGGAATCAACAGTTGAAGAGCTCGGCGAAAAACCGAAAACTGTGGCAATTCAGAATCGGCCGTATATTCTCAACAAAGAATTTGGCTTTTATTATTCTTACATGCCTCTTGATCACTTCAATCATTTTCATTCGTTCGGGATCAACTATCTGAATTACTACAATGACTATCTGGCGTGGGAAGTTTTCAATGCCGCATCTGCCAGTAAGGAATCCACCGGTCTGGCAGATCGGCTGCTGAACGATTTCGGTGCAGTGCCCGATACTTTTGATATTCTGCAATATTATTTTACGACCAGCATAATCTACACGCCGATTTACACGAAACATCTTTATAAAAATAAGGAAATCCGCTTTGGCGATATCTCGTTTGTGGCTGGTGCCGGAGTTTCGCGCTGGGAGCGGGCCCTGAATGCCAATATGTTTGAAGTCGGCTTTATTACCCGCTTCATCGGACAAGAGGGTTTCAATTTTAAATTTGATGTTCGTTACAAAACATTTCTCGGAGGCGAACTGCGACCGAATATGTCGCTGGGACTGGTTCTAACTTACAATTTTATGCAGGAAGTAAAAAACAAACAGGTGCTTGATGAAGAGTAACTTGATGCTGTTTGTTTTGCTGGTTAACGTTCTGGCTGTTGCGGCCCAGGCCAAAGATGTTTACGATGTGCCTGAAATCACGCCGATTATCAACCGACTATATCCTTCTAAAGGAGAGTTTGCGCTGAAGTTTGCGTATTTTCCGATCGGCGCATTTAATAAACATATCGGCGTGGGAGCTTCTTATCTGCGCCTCGATAACCCGAACCATGGTTGGGAAGTTCTTTCAGGTTATTATTTCATCGAAATGCCTTCAGGGCTTAAAAAAGCCGTAGTTGAAGGATTCGGCGCACAGGCCGAAACTTTTCCGGTACTGAAATATATGATTAAGACCGGCTACAACTACGTACCTTTTTATTCGAAGAGTATCCTATTCAATTCCTATCTGATTCATTCACGCACTTTTCTGAATGTTTCGGCAGGTCTATCAGACTATCAAATTGAAAAACCGCCGTTTGTTTCGCTCGGCTACGGACAGAATTTTTATTTCGGAAAAAACAAAGCCGTTAATTTTGACGTGGCTTACGTCAACTTTTTCAGAAAAAGTAGCTATATTCAGAATCAATTGACGATTTCTTTCGGAATGGTTTTCGCATGGGGTGAAAGTGAATAAGTTTGTTTTTGCCTTCGTTTTTTTGACTATTTCGCTTTTGAACGCGCAGGTTAAGTTTGAACAGAACCCGTTTGAAAAGGCCGATCCTTTTCGGTATCAGTCGGCGCGTAACGAATTCTGGAAACAGGTCGAAGACTTGCTCCTGAATAAAAAATTTGAAGACGTGATACTGCTTGCCGGAAATGAAAATATCAAAAAAATTAAACCCATCGAAAAAGCCGAGGTTTACCTGGCCGTAGCGGAAGCCGCCGTCAAAACCGATCATCCGTACTTAGCCTTCATTCTGACCCACGAGATTACAAAAATTTTTCCGCTCAGCAACCAGGCCTTGCGGGCTTATTTTCTGATGGAAGAAATTATCAAGAAGAATTCGCTCTTTGACGAGCTTATTGTGGGCGAAACGATCATCGAGCAGGATATTAACCTTGATAGCAAAAAAATTCCGCATGAAATAAAAGGCTTTCTGGCGTATGCATTTTTTCAGAGCTTTCGCCAACAGGGTTTTGCCAAGTGGGAAAAGATTGCCCAAAAGGGAATTCTTCCGAATACAGAATGGGCTTTCCGGCTAGAATACGACAAAGCCCTGTATGAACTTTACAATGATCGCTTTGATAATTCGCTCAAGCTTTTTGAAGGGCTAAAAGACAACGAGCTGGCGTCGGATTACCTGCGAAAGAAAGCCAAGCGGCAATTTGCGCGGCTGATTTTCGAAAAGGGCGAATTTCAGAAGTCTTTCGAGCTTTTAAAAGAGCTGCAGTTTGAACAGGACGACCGCGGTTTTATTCTGCTTGAACGGGCCTGGACAAAATATTACCTGAAACATTATTCGAAATCGCTCGGTCTGTTAACAGCTCTCGACAATCAGCTATTCGCTTCGAGCAGAACGCCCGAAACTGACATTCTGAAGATGCTGATTTATAAGGAATTATGTCACTACGATGAGGTTTTTGTTGTTAAAAAAGCGTTTGATAAAAAGTACCGTACCGCAATTGACGATATAAAAAACCGCAAGGATCTCTCTAAAAATGAAATATTATTGCAGCTTTCTCTGATGAAGCCGAATCTGAAAAGTTATTCGGGATTTATCGGAGGTTTAAGACGCGACTTCAACTGGATTAAAAAAATATTCCCGACGGGTGAATTGTTGAACGAACTCCAGACCAAAGTCAGGCTTAAGGATCGCCAGTTGCAGGACATCATCAGCCTGAAGCTGAATGAGCAGATCCGGAAAACCGCCGACGATATGCTGGATTGGAATGAGCAGATCAACTTCCTAGACTACCAAACACGCGTTGATAGCCTGAGACTAAGAAGATCAGATAAAGAAATAAATTATAGACCTGAGGCTATTCCCTTAATGACCTTTGACCGCTTATACTGGTTGTATAAGGGAGAAATGTGGCTGGATGAACTTGAGAACCTACGTGTCCTTGTTAAATCAAAATGTCAGAAAGTTG
>JANOJH010000487.1:0-1545 GCA_031408135.1 Bdellovibrio sp.
CCGGCGCTTCCATTATAAACAAAGGTCCCGGGGTTACTTCCGATGTGATCAAACGGATAATGTTGAACTTGCCCACCAGCGTCGGCGGCCCTAAACCCGAACGTCCCCAAAATCCGGTACCGCCACGTCAGTAATTTCCAAGCCTGCCTGATTTGAAAATTAACATGCGCAATAGCGTTCATATTTTCAGCCTGTTTCATCGCCCCGTAATACGCGGCTAAATCCGTAGAATGTTGTAAATTTATTTTATGATGCACCAAAAGCCCGACATTAATAAGAACGGCAAAAAAAACAAAAATAATCTGAAAAATCAGCGCAACAAATATAGCCACCTGACCTTTTTGATTTTTTCTGGTCAACGCAAAGCGCGAATTTAGAGTGGTATTTTCCTTAATAATTTCGTTCATTCCTATATTTATTTTAGACTGAATTTCTGTCAAAACAACAGGGGCTTGCAACCAGCCCCGATTTTATGGCCGAACCCGACTTAAGTTGAGACACCTTAAGCCCGCAATTGTATACATTCTGTTACTTAATTAAAATAAAACGGCTAAGCTGCTATCTAAATTAACTGTAAAAGGACTTCAAAATGACCCTGCTCAGACTGCTTCCGCTCTTTTTTATATTTGTTTTTTCGTTGTCATTACCGTTCAGCGCAAAAGCCGAATTGCTTTTTGAAGGTTACTACAAAGTTACCCAGTTTAAAAAGCATATCGGCTTTCTGGTATTGCGCCACGAAATCGATGGCAAAACCAAAAATTTTAAAACAACAAGTTTTATCAAGCTGGCCAAAGGCGGCTTTGATCTGACCGAAACCTATCAAGCGGTTTCAGACAGCGAACTTGCGCCGGTCAGTATCAATTATCTGGCCGCCGGAGACAAAAAAACAAAAACGATCGACGTAAAATTTAAAAACGGAAAGATGACCGGCCTTGCAACCGAAGACGGAAAAAAATCCAAAATAAATGAAACCTCAACCAAAGGTGTTTTTCTTTCGTCCGCGTTGTATTATCTGATGCTGAAAAGCAAAGACGGTCTGAAAACCGATACTAAATTTGATTACGCCGCCATTACCGAAGAAGGGCCCGTTGTCATGAAGGGCTCGGTTGCAGTTGATAAGAAAATGGTCACTCAGGATTCGCTGCAGTTGTTAAAGGTAACAAATAATTTTGCAGGTTCGGATTATGAAAATCTGATCACCACCCGTGGTGAAGTGGTGTCGGCGATTACTCCGGCTACCAGCATTGAATCTGAGCTTGTAAAGAATAAAGAGGAGGCTCTCGCCGGAATCAAACTTGCGGCCGGTACTCTTGAAAAAATCTTCGGCGATGCGCCTGTCGGAAAAACCAACGTCTATCACTCTAAAGGAAACTAGTTATGAGTATTCGCGAACTGATCGGTCAGCACATGTTAATCGGAATTGCCGGCGCAACACTGACAAACGAAGAAAAAAAATTCATTGTTGATAATAATATCTCGGGAGTTGTGTTGTTTGCCAGAAACTGCATCGAACCGCGCCAGATCCGCGATTTGTGCGCTGAAATT
>JANOJH010000492.1:0-1802 GCA_031408135.1 Bdellovibrio sp.
GTGAGGTAATTTGGAAACACAACGACAAAAAAATCTAATTTACAACCAACACTTCAACCCACTATGCCCACAAAAATATCATCTCAAGGCAACTGTATTTTTTGCCAAAAGACTTTTTCGAAAGCAAGCCTTGCACGCCACCTCCACACACACCTGGCTGAAAAAGCACTAAGCGGAAAACCCGGCAAATCGTTTCACGTAAAAATAGAAAACGATCCGCGGTGGGGCAGTTCACCTTACTTCCTGCACCTGTGGGTAGATGGCAACACACCCCTGCAAAAAATAGATACACTGTTGCGCCAAATATGGCTGGAGTGCTGCGGGCACCTGAGTGCCTTTAACTATCCTCAACAAAAACAAAACAACCCGATGAATTTCATGCAAGCTTTTGCCAAAGGCAAAATACAGTTGGGTGAGCATGGCGACATAGCCATGAACAAAAAGGCCAGCCATATTTTTCATGAAGACCTGAAGTTGAAATACGAATACGATTTCGGCAGCACCACACAATTGCAGCTTGCCGTGATAAAAGAATTTAACATAGCGGCAGGCCAGCCCATTGTACTGCTTTCGCGCAACGAACCACTCGCGCTGCTCTGTGAAACGTGTGGCCAAAAGCCCGCCACACAATTGTGCACCGTATGCCAGGATGAAAGTATATTCTGCTCAGCCTGCGCAAAGAAGCACGCCAAAACATGCAATGATTTTGCCGACTATGCTGCCATGCCTGTGGTGAACTCTCCCCGCATGGGTGTGTGCGCCTACGAGGGCGGAAGTATAGATATAGAAAGGGATTAGAAAGCCAGGCCTCCAAGGTTTTTAAAACCTTGAAGGCCTGGTCTTTTAAAGTTAAAGGTCTTATTAAAAAAGAATAATCCATGGAGCCTGGAAAATCTTACCATCTCTACTCCCACGCCAACGGCTTCGAAAATCTGTTCCAGGCGGAGGAGAACTATCGGTATTTTCTAAAACGGTACGAACACTTTATACCTTCGGTAGCCGATACACTCTGCTACTGCCTGATGCCTAACCATATTCATTTTTTAATACGTATAAAAACAGAGGCGGAACTGGTATCTACTTTTTCAAACCTTCAAGGTTTTAAAAACCTTGAAGGTTTAGGCGTAGAAGAAAGGGAAAAAGAGATAGAAAAAAGGGTATCTCAACAATTCAGTAACTTATTTAACTCCTATACAAAAGCATTTAACAAGATGTATTCCCGCATGGGCAGCCTCTTTATCCCCAACTTTAAACGCGAAGAGATAACCAGCGACAATTACTTCACCAATATCATTCTCTATATCCATGCCAACCCGGTTCACCATGGCTTTGTTAAAAGCATTGTCGATTGGCCGTGGAGTTCTTATCAACTTATACGAGATGGTTCACCATCTTTTATTAAAGGCAATGAAGTAATAGCCTGGTTTGGCAACCGGAACGAATACGAAAAAATCCATCTGCAGCCGATTGACGTGAAAACAAAATTGGACATGGATTTTTAACCTTCTAAGACCTCCAAGGTTTTGGAAACCTTGGAGGTCTGCTGCTCTTTTAAATAAAAATATTCTACGCAAATGATCAAACGCACATTGTACTTTGGCAACCCCGCCTACCTTAGCACTCGGCTCGAACAACTGCTGGTACGCCTGCCTGTAGTAGAAAAAAATCCTGATCTTCCTGAAAGCTTTAAAAAAGAAGCAGAAGCTACTATTGCAATCGAAGACATTGGCATTGTCATTCTCGATCATCAACAAGTCATCATCAGCCAGGCACTGTTAGCAAAGCTGCTCGACAACAACGTG
>JANOJH010000507.1:0-1318 GCA_031408135.1 Bdellovibrio sp.
ATCACCTGCGGGAAGCAACGTGCCTCTCAAGTTTTCAACAGGTGTGGTCGAGGAGACAGGCTCAAAGAAGTAAGTTTCATAGTTTACAGGATGAGTAAGGCGTCTCAGTTTTGGGACGCCTTTTTTACACACTACAATGAAATCATTAAAAGTATTTACAAGAGTTGCCGTTGGGTTGTCTGCACTAACACTCATCTCTGCCTATTTTGTTCCGCTTTGGCAAATCCTGATGTGGGCTCCGCAATATCCAGAAGGGTTGGAGATGAAAATCTGGATCAATACTATCACGGGTGATGTCAGAACCATCAGCGCATTAAATCACTACATCGGCATGAAGACAATTGAGGTTAGCATGTTTCCGGAGTTTGGTTATATGATTTACGTGGTGGGAGCTATCATTGGCACGGGACTACTAGCGAGTATCCTCAACAAAAGATTTATGCTCGTCACCTACTTATTGGTGATTCTAGCTGCTGGTATTGGTGCACTGGTAGATTTTTATTTGTGGGGATATGATTATGGACATAACTTGAATCCTGAAGCCCCGATTAAAATTGAAGGAATGTCCTATCAACCTCCTTTGATTGGAACAAAGGTGTTATTGAATTTCACTGCCTTCTCCGGGCCTGATATTGGAGGCTGGATTTTTATTGGAGTTGGTGTGCTTCTTTGTGGATTGGTATTCTATGAATGGAAAAGTAATAAGTCATAAAATGAGCTCAATTGGTTGGTTTTTTTTATCAGTGTTTAGTATCCTCTTATTGATTTCATGCTCAACCCAACCTGAACCTCTGATCTATAGCACAGACGTATGTCACTTTTGTAAAATGACCCTGATGGACAATAAATTTGGTGCCAAGCTGGTTACTAAAAAAGGAAAAGTGTATAAGTTTGATGATATGAATTGTTTCTTGAATTTTTATAATTCAGGAAAGGAAAACGTTGAAGATTTTGAGCATACACTGGTGATTGATTACTCAAATCCAGGTAAGTTGATTGATGCCACCAACGGATTTTATCTAAAGTCTGTGGAGATCAGAACCCCTATGAATAGTCAGGTAGCGGCTTTTGAGACCAAGCCAAGTATGGATAACTTTAAGAAACAATGGAAAGGAATTTATCTGGGATGGGGCGAAGTGATTACACAGTTCAAGTGAGGCGCGGCACTATTCTTTTATTAGTATTTTTTTTCTCTTTCGTGGCTTCTGCCCGCACGTGGATAGTTGATCCTAAAGGAAAAATTAAATCCATTAAATCAGCAATTGAATTTTCTGTGAAGGGTGATACAATCCGCATCATGCCGGGTGTTTATAAAGAA
>JANOJH010000508.1:0-12693 GCA_031408135.1 Bdellovibrio sp.
CTTTATCCGGATGGAATTACGCCCGAAATGATTGAGCTGATTAAAGGAAACGAAAAGTTCGTCAAATATTTTGATATGCCTCTTCAGCACATCAACAATGATGTTTTAAAGAGAATGAATCGCAAAATGACCCGTGAAGAAATTTTGCGTGCGCTTGATCTAATCAGAGAGGAAATTCCCGAAGCTGTTATCCGAACACAATTTATCGTTGGATTTCCGGGCGAGACCGAAGAGAATTTCGAAGAACTTTTAAAATTCGTTGCAGAGCAGAAGTTTGACCGTGTTGGCTGCTTCCAGTACTCACCGGAAGAAAATACGCCAGGTGGAAAAATGGACAAGCAAGTTGACGAAAAAACCAAACAGCGCCGGCATGATGTGCTGATGGAAGTACAACAGAATATTTCCCGAGATAAACATCGCGCATTCATAGGTAAAACATTGGAAGTTGTTGTGGAAGGCTTTAGTGAAGAAACGGATTTATTGTTACAGGGGCGAACGTCCCAGCAGGCGCCCGACATTGACGGCGTTGTACTTATTAATGATGGCCAGGCTAAGATCGGCGAGTTTGTAAAAGTGAAAATAACCGAAAGCATGGAATACGACCTCATCGGAGAAATTGTTGAATAAGTATAAACACGTTCTTGCATTTGATCTCTCGTCTTACGGTGCGGCCCTTTCCATTATCAATCAATTCGTTGACGACCAATCAGTAAAGGTTTTTGAAGTCAGTCCATCGGGGCAGACTGCAGTTTTAATCCTTGTATCGCAGGATTTATTGGGACTTCAGGTCATTAAAAGCGAAGCAGTTTCATTTTACGGCTCTGAAATTCTGGAATTTTCTATGATCGAGAATATTCATGAAGATGTTATTCCGGTGTATTTGAGTCAGAACAAGCCGGGAGTAAGTAAATCGTTGGTAATTGTTGAAGGCCCATTTGTTTCAACGGCGCTGGCAATTGCGGATCAGCTTGCTAACGACAAAAATGTGCTATTGGATTTTCGAGTTGTTCGTACCGGCCCGAAGAATGTAATTCTGACTGTTGGCTCTGAGGATGTCGGATATTTTGAAACAGTAGATTTGCCAGGATTTAAAAAAACAATTATTGAAAATATTCAGCCGAGCCTGAAAGCATTCTTCGAAATCTAGAAATGTTTAACGGCCGCAGGATTCAGCGGCGGCCATAAACAACTTAATCTCGCTGGATTTATCGTCTACCAGTTGCTTGACGGCCTTTCGGATTTCGGCCTCATATTTGGAATTCACAAGGCACGCTTTCTTAAAAGCTGAAATAGAGCCCGGATAATTTCGGAGTTTCAGTTGTGTCCAGGCAAGCCCCAACATTGCGCGTACAGATTTTGAAACAACATTAAGCGCATTTTGAAAATTTTCAGCAGCTTCATCTAAGCTGCCTTTCATAAAAAACGCTTCAGCCAAACAGACGTATCCCATTTCGGTTGGCTTCAGCCCAACGGACTTCTGAAATGCAAAAATTGCCCGCTTCGACTCCTCACGCTCGCGATGGGAAATTCCTTTATAGATGACAGGGAATGGATTTTCCGGAAACTTAGTGCTGGCATCAAGGCAGACTTTCTCTGCTTCTGCATTTAACGAATTTAAAACCATGGTTTCGCAAAGCGGAACTAAATAAGTATTTCCGGAAACTTTATTCAGGTCTTCGTAAATAGTGCTGGCCTCATAGTAGTTTTCGACAAGCATGTAGACTTCGCCTAAAAACTGCAAAACTTCGGCGTTCTTTTTATCTTCGGTCAACATTTGATTCAAAAGATCAATTGCGGCGGTATAATTACGTTCCGCAAAAAACACCAGCGAGTTCAGGTAGGCATTTTCATAGGCGGAGAGTTTTTCTTTTTTCAGTGAATCAACAACCGGCTTTATCAGTGCAGACTCATCCTGATCGATGTATTCTTTAATCAGTCTGAATTTTAATTTCACTGCGCTATCGCCAGCTCCGGCAATTTTTTCTTTAAGCAGCTCTATTCTCCGTTTTTTGATTTCGGGTTGGTAGAATTTAACTATGTCGTACTCATTCAGCCGGCAAAGAGACTGATATTCACTGTATTTTCCCCCGGTTTCATTTTTTGAGTTGGTGTTGTCGCGAGAGGCAGTCTGGCCCGGGGTTGTCTGAATGGTCGGTAGCGTCGAGTTGAGCACATTCGGATTCAAGGGAACTGCCGGAAACTGCGCACCGCTCTGCCCGTGACTCAAATTGAGACAAGAAAAAACAAGGAGAAATGTTAGAAGTGCAGATAACTTTCGTTCTGGCATCATAAGAATATCTCTATCTTCCGATAAGAACAGAGGTGAAACAAGACCAGAAATATTCTTTTAGATGTCTTTTTTTAAACGAAAACGGGCAGGCCGTTGTTGAGTATATCCTGCTGATTGTTGTTGTGATCAGTCTTGTTTTTGGAGCCAAAAAAGCATTTAGTCATGTGGATGATTTTATAAGTCATTATATTGGCGATTACGTTACTTGTCTTATGGAATACGGAGAGCTTCCGAGTCTTGGCGTTGCAGCAGCCGATCAAAAAAGACATTTGGATGGCTCAGGTAAAAAGTGTGACGAGGATTTTGCGGGTTTCACTTTCGAGGATGGGCGGCCATCAAATGGCGGCGGCTCAGGTTCAGGTGGTCCGGGCTCTGGCGGCACCGGCAAAACCGGAAGTGGAAACAACAATAATTCCGCCAACGGTGGTAATAAAAATAATTCATCAAATGCCGCCAAAGACGGCAGCAATAATAAGTCTGGCTCTGATGGCGATTCCGGTTCCGGAAGCGGTTCAAAGTCGGGTAAGCAGCAGACTCCGTATGCTAAGGGTCAAATCAACAGATCGAATTCCCTTACGACGATTGATGGCTTCGATGATGGCAGCCGAAAAGTCAGGGTGCTGGAAGAAGACGAGGAAGCAAAAAAGAAGAAAAAAAATTCCGTACATGCCGGATTCCGAAGCAGAGGCGGCAGCTATGGAAGCGACAGGTACAGAGTGATTACGGGCATAATGCAGGCTGAAATGGAGAAAACTCTGCCACGCAAGCCCAGGGCACCATCGAGCAGCATTGTGCGCCTGAAAGACGATGGCCACAGGTTGGGCCCATACTCAAAGACATTTACACCGCCGCCAGTGAAGGCAGCACCGCTGAAAGAAGATGATAATTCGGGATTCAGTTTTGGATTTTTCATTCGGTGGTTATTAATTGCTGCAATGATTTTAGCCATCATCGTTTTCTTCGGCGGACAGATTATGAATTACTCGAATTCCAAGGAGTAATTTCCGATTTTCAGCAACGCTTCGCGCGATCTAAATAATCTACAATATGAGAATTCGTAATTGAATCTTTATAATAAATAAAACTATAACAAGCTTCTTTAAAAAAAGGGTGAACTTTTGGTCGAAATTATCAGCTACAACACAGTCCGAAGTTTTACCCTCGAAGAAGCTCAGAATTTACTTCCTTTGGTTTATCGCCTGACCGAAGAAGTTGCCAAAAAATCAAAGTATTTAATGTCGTGCATCGAAGCTTTGCCGGATAAAAAATCCGGACGCGCGCTCGAAATTCAGGGGCAAGTCAACGAGCTCATTGATAAATGGCAGAATAAAATTGAACGTCTTGGGGCCCGACCAAAGGGTCTTTGGCTGGCGGATTTTGATAATGGAAACGGCTACTATTGCTGGAAATTCCCCGAGGTTAAAATTTTGTATAAACATGGCTACCAAGATGGCTTTACTGGGCGTATTCTGATTTCATCCAATGAGGAATCCCATGAGAATTGCCCTTGCCCAAATTAATTCCACGTTAGGCGACTTCGAAAACAATAAAATAAAAATTTTGTCATTTATCACAAGCGCGAAGGAAAAAAAAGCCCAGTTGGTAATTTTTCCTGAGGCCTCTTTATTCGGCTACCATCCTTTTGATTTGCTTGAACGGGAGCTATTAATAGATAAACAGGCCAAGGCGTTGAAAGAGCTGCTCAAAGGAGTTCCGGCGGATATTCATGTTTTAATTGGTGGATTTGAGAAAAACAAAAATAAAAAAGGCCGTCCCTATTTCAACGTGGCCTTTCTTTGCAGGAAAAACAAGATTCTAAAAATTTTCAGAAAAGAACTTCTTCCAACAGGTGACGTGTTTGACGAGGCCCGATTTATCGAAAAGGGCGACCTCACAAAAAATTATTTCAAAATAAAGAATAAAAAATTCTTTCTTACAATCTGCGAAGATATCTGGGCCTGGGAAGATAAAAATGGCAGGTCGATCTACACTGAGAATCCTTTAAAAAAGGTAAAGAAGCAGAAAGTCGATTTGGTTATCAACATGAGTGCCTCGCCATATTTTGAGGGAAAACTAAAACAACGAGAGTACGTTGTGCAACGGACAGCAAAGCATTTCAATGCACCGATGGCTTACGTCAATCTGGTGGGAGCTCAGGATGAGATCATATATGACGGCCAAAGTTTTTTGATGGACAAGGTCGGTAAGAAAAAATTTATCTGCCTCGACTTCGAAGAAGACCTGAATATTTTTGAAATCGATACCCTGAAAGACTGGAATTCGGCGGGTTTAAAAACAGAGTCCACGCCCACCGAACAACTGCATAAAGCCTTGGTTCTGGGTTTACGAGATTTTTCTGCAAAAACGGGTTTAAAAAAAGTACATCTGGGCCTGTCCGGCGGAATTGATTCTGCGGTTGTTGCCTGCGTCGCTGTTGATGCACTTGGGCCTAACAATGTCAGTTTATTTGCCCTGCCTACCGAATTTAACAAACCTGAAAGTTTTAAGCTGGCACAGCAATTGGCCGACAATCTGAAGCTTGAACTTAAAGTAATACCGATCCAGCCGATTTTTGAAAAAATAAAAGCAGAGGTTGATTCACAGTTTAAAATTCGGGAATTCGGACTCGTCCACGAAAATCTGCAATCTCGAATTCGGGGATTGCTCTTGATGGCCTACGCCAATAGCGCGGCCAGTTTGTTGCTTACAACTGGTAATAAATCAGAATATGCAACAGGCTACACCACGCTTTACGGCGATATGTGCGGCGGACTTGCCGTTATCGGGGATTTAACCAAGAAGCAGGTTTACGAACTCGCTAAACATTTTAATCACAGTTACGAACTTATCCCAGAGCCGATAATTACCAGAGCCCCGTCGGCAGAGCTTCGGCCGAATCAAAAAGATCAGGATAGTCTGCCGCCCTACGAGCTTCTGGATGCTTCGGTTGTTAAAATTGTTGAAGATCGCAAGAGAGCCGTAACCAAAACCGATGAATGGTTGTTGCAGGCATTGATGAGAACAGAATTTAAGAGATGGCAGTCGCCACCGATTTTAAAAGTTTCAGAACATTCATTCGGGCGGGGTAGAAGATATCCGGTAGCGCACAAAGCGAAGGAATCTTAGCCGGATATTTAAAATAAAAAGTCCATCTGTTTAGGTTGTCTTATGATTTGCGGAAAACGTACTTCCGGCTTTCCTGTAAGTGCCACGAGATTTTCAAGTTGTGGAGGTTTTCCGCCCACAGAAATTCGTTTTACCAGCTCAAGAAATAATTGACCGCAATATGTCGCATCCTCTTCGGCCCTATGAAATCCGGTTGAAGGGATTTTCAGATGCTGTACCAACGTTCCTAGTTTATAGTTGGCCAAGCCAGGAAAAACCTTTCGACTTATCGGTAGGGAATCGAGAACAATTCCCCGAGGGGCAGGCATTTCATGTTTTTTAATATCGGAAAGTAAAAACTGAGCATCAAAAGGCGCGTTGTGAGCAACCATCGGCAGGTCTTCACAGAATTCCGCAAACGAAGCCAGAAGGCTTTCAATTCTCGGCTTCCCTGTAACCATGTCATCGGTAATTCCGTTAACTGCGGTTGCTCCTGGAGGGATAGAACGCAATGGATCAACGAGGGTCGAAAAAACGCTTTCAACCTCGCCGCCCGAAAAGCGCACAGCTCCAATTTCAACGATTTGGTCAACACCTGGTACAGTTCCTGTAGTTTCTAAGTCAAAAGCTATGAATCTCATACTAAATTTGATACAAATAAATTGTGTCTGTTACAACAAAAACACTGCAAATTAGAAATTTATTTTCGGCCATCCAATTTAAAGCGGGTGCAAACCTTCTGAATACACTAAATGCAAACAAAGTGAGCATCTCGCAATCCTGTGATGGTAACGGCACGTGCACCACTTGCCGGGTTTTTATACTGAATGGCTTGAGCGATTGTAGTGCTAGAACAGACGTTGAAACTGAAAGAGCGATCGAAAGAAATTTTGCAAAGAATG
Source organism: Bdellovibrio sp. (assembly GCA_031408135.1). Classification (GTDB taxonomy): domain Bacteria; phylum Bdellovibrionota; class Bdellovibrionia; order Bdellovibrionales; family Bdellovibrionaceae; genus Pseudobdellovibrio. The sequence goes on from JANOJH010000508.1 coordinate 6,298, forward strand.
AGCGACTGGCCTGTCAGACAATTATTAAAGGTGATGTCGAAATTGAAATATTAAATCCCGAGCCCATCAACGATTAAATCAATTAGGGTATAATATAGAAATTATTCGTATAAATCCAAGTCAGCCACTTGATTGCATCCGGTAGTGGAAAGCGGGGGCTGATTCGAACCTGAATACGATAAACTCCTGGCCCCGAAATCGGGAAGAACCCCTCAAAAGTATTTAATGTATCTGTGCGCTTGCCATCTTTATAAAGGACAACTTCATAGAACGAAGTTGGTTGCAGTGGAAGTTTAAAATAAAAATGGGTATTTTTATTTGCCCTTAGAGTTGAGCCAATGGAATGCTTTTTTTGGTTAGATTCATCGAGAACGTAAGCTTCAAAGCCTTTTGGATCGCCTAAAGCGTCAAAACAAATGTAAAATTGTCCGCTCTTAAGGGCTGAGAGAATTTTAACTTTGTCTTTGGCAATATTTCCGGTCAATTCAGAGGTTAACAAAAGATGATTGGACGAAATGCTCAACACACTTTCGTAACTGGGAAATTTGACGAGCCAGTCGGCCAGTGGAATCGCTCGCGCAGAAGCCTCTGCCCCCTGAAACGCCACGAATCTTCTCTGTTGCGAGACTTGATCGAAGAGGTGTAGCTCTTCGGTTGGCTCCTGAAATAGCCGCATAAGAGCCAATTTAGGATTAAAGGGGTATAACAAGATACTCCAGATCGTGGAAAGTTTCGAAAAAGCCCACGACTGTTGCGAAAGGCTCTTTAAGTTTGCAATTTCAACACCGTCCAGACCGACGGGAATTGCACCGGTCCAGGTAAAGCCGGTTTTGAACGGATGTGCAAGAATCAGAAGGGAATCCGAATTTTTTGAAACTTCCTGCGAAAGCAGATCCGAGAGCAACAGCTGGCTTTCGCCGGTTTTTAAACCGAGATTCTTTTCCCGCGTTGAATAATAAATCAGGCGAGAATCTTTATAGCCGTACTTTGCACCCTGAAGCACTCCGACGTTCTGTAGGTAGTTGTCGTCAGGAGATTTAATCTGCGGGTTGAGGTCAGTGATCATGATTATCTTATTCTGGGCTTTTTTGGCTTCGTATAAAACAACACTTAATGGCTCAGACCCGATAGACAAATTTGTGTGGATATTCATTGTCAGTTTATAGTCGTAAAAAAAATCTGAAGTTTTCACTTTTCTCTGAATAAAGTTAAGTTCGAATTGTGAGATATAAAACCCGTAAATAAAAAAACTGATCAGCAAAAATGCAAACGTGGCCAAGACTCTATTCATGAATAAATTGATAGAGTGCTAATTGAATATTGTCAAAGCTCTGGAGCTTAATTTTTTTGTATATTTCATATTCCTTCGGCCAATCGCTGATATCGTACTTGAGCACAAAAAACGACGCTGTAGCAGGAGTTGATTCAGGCAATGAGTCATAAAAATCCAACCGTGAAAGTCCATTTAATTTGGGGATGCTTTTCTGAGATTTCCAAGAGAGTAAAGATGCAAGCTGATAGCTTGGACCATAAAGCGGCTGGTGAGTTTCGAGCAAAGGCAAAATTGCCGCCAATTGAGTTGTGTTGACCAAATTTTTCTTAACAGCGGTGCTAAAGGGCGAAATAAGAAAGGCCGCAATCAGGAAATAAAAACCGAGCCAATAAACAACTGCAAACCGATAGAACCGAATCAACGCCGTTTCACAAAAGTAAGTGATTGAGTGGAGATGCGAGGTCAGCGGCCAGTTTCCCTCTACGACCGACTTAAATGAACTGCTGAAAAAGAAAAGCAATTGCGAGATTGAAAATGTTCGGTCTAAAAACCCGGTTCCTTTTGTGAGTAGGGTATAGGCAACAAACGGATTAACGATAAGCACTTGGGCTACGAGGTAGCCGGCTGGCCAGGCCCAGTCAAAACCCACTTCCCCGAAACCATGGTTTATCTGAAATAGAAATGACGACCAATTATTGTTGGCATTCCAGATTAAAACCGGAAGCGAGAATCCCGCACCGAACAAAATCGTCAATAAAACCCCTACAGGCCGCACTTTCAGGAGTTGTTTCGACAACAAAAGGTAAATTAAGCCAGACAAGACAAATAGAACGATGTGATACTTTGAACAAAACCCCAGCCCTAAAAAAACACCGGCAAGTGAATACCATTTGAATTCATGGCTCTTGAGCAGCCTTAGCAGGCTATAATAAGACAACGTCCAAAAAAGAACAAGCGGAGTATCAGGTGTAGCAAGTATAGAACCCACTCCCAAAAGAGGATTTAAAAAAAATAGGCCAAGCCAGATCAGTATTGTTCGGTCACTAAATTCCTTAAATCGGAGAATCAAAACCCAGATCAAAGAAGTAATAAAACTCGAAGCAATGAACATAAATCGAAGTGAAACCGGGTTGCCGGCGGGCAGAAACAGATGGCCAGCTGAAATAAACCAGCTCACCATCGGAGGATGGTCAAAATAACTTAATTGGGGATGCTGCGACCAGATGTAATAGTAAGTCTCATCGCCGAATACCGGAACAAAATAAGCCAATGCTATTTTTAGCAGAACCGAAATAATCAAAAAAGAATAAATGCTTATTATTTTCAATTAAAAAGTAAGTTTAATTGCTTTGTTACTGCCCGTTGGGATCATCTCAACGCCGTTAACGTTAATTCTGATCGCGCTACTGTCGGAGGCCTTTAAGTAAAGGCCCACCTTAGATCGTAAAATCTGGATCTGATTTGAGGTCAGTTTTAATGGCGTAAAATGTACCGAATCACCTTTGGCATATTCAAGCTCTGTATCTTTCTTTGCTTCAATCAGAACTTCAACGGGTTTTCCGCTTGATTTTTTAAATCCTTCTTCAAGTGTAGGAGTAACTTTTACCGGTTCAGCAACGGCAGCAGTTGCTTCTGCCGATGCGGGTAAAGTCTTTGTGCCGGCCTGGTCTGAACTGGCGACTGCTGCCGTTTTTTCAGAAACGACCGGTGCCTCTTCAGGTAGAACAGTTTTTTGCTGCTGATTTTCCTCTACAGCAATGGGCGTGGCTTTGAAGTTCTCAATAATTTTATTACTGATTACCAGAGCCACAATAAGTATGGCGGCGATTGAGATCATCAAAACAATTTTTTTAGGATTTTCGCTATTGAGATAGTTAGTTGTGGAGGTTGCGTTTTTTGCAGAAAAACTTTTTGCGCTCTGTTTCAAAGCTGGCCGGGCTGTTTTAAAGTTGTTTTCATTAGGTTCAGCAACAGGCGGTGGCACCTTGGGTAATGGGTTTGTGGTGCCCATTTCTTCCTGAAATTGCCTTAAAACCAAATCGGAATCGAGCTTCAGCAGCTGCGCATAGCTTTTAACAAATCCCCGAACAAAAGTTTTAGCTGGTAACACTTCAATGTTTCCGGCTTCAATGGAAGAAATAATTTTCACACTTAATTTTAGCGAAGCAGCAATGTCCTGTACGCTTAGTTTTTGATTTATACGTTCTGACTTCAGCATTTCGCCGGTAATTTTCATAAAGTACCCTTTTTTAATAGCTCGAGCATTTTTTGCGCCTTTTCGATGTTGTAACCTGATGGATAAAGCCTGATTAATTCTTCAAATCTTATTCGGGATTTATCTTTCTGATTGTTTCGATAAAGCGCGATAGCCGAATAAAAATGAGCCTCATCCGACTCGATCTGACTACAGAATGGAATTGCTTTTTCAAGCTGAAGAACCGCAAACGGGATTTCTTTAAGCTCGAGATAACTTCGGCCATGAAATACCTGAGTAAAACAATTTTCACGATCGCGTTCTAAGGACTTTTTGAAATAGGTAATTGCTGAAGAATAATTTTTTCGTTTGAACTCGAGCACGCCATAATTTGCATAGGCTTTCGGAAAATCAACGTAAGTGAGATCAGCCAGAACTTCTTTAAGCAAAACCTCAGCCTGTCTGTATTGACCGATTTCAATAAATGCGCGGCTAAGATTATTTTTAGCGTCTGTAAAATCCGGCTTAAGCGAAATGGACTTTCGATAGTGCTTTTCGGCCAACTCATACCGTTCGCGCATAAAATACACCATTCCGAGATTGGCCTGAATATACGGGTTGGCGGGGCTCAGATCCTCGGCAATGAGAAGTTCCTTTAATGCCAGCGGATAGTTTTCTTTTTGAAGGTAATCATTACCGATCTGCAGATGTAGCGCGGCCTTATCATTCTGTTCGGGCGGCGAACTGGACGCACAACCGACAAAAATGAAAATGGTTAATAAAACCGCAGCCTTGATCATAGTCTAAGACTAGCATTAGTTTGTATTCAGTCAATTATTTACTCGGTTATTTCGCTTGAGAAGAATAACGGTCTCGAAATGATCTGTCTGAGGAAACATGTCAAAAATCTGCAGATGTGAAATTTTGTATTCTGGCCGGGCCTGAACTATTTTTTTCAGATCACGCACTAAGAATGCCGGGTGACAGCTGACGTAGAGAATATTCTGTGGGGCCTCGGAAACAATTTTTTCAATCACTGAATCTGAACAGCCCGAGCGCGGCGGATCTAGCAAAACAAATTCCTGAGAAATTGATCTTCTTTCAACGAAAGACTCACAATCAGCAGTGAAAGCAAAAAGTCGTTTTTGAAGTTTGAGTTCTGTTAGCTTTTTGGTGGAAAATGCAGTCAACTTTGAGTTTAATTCAACACTTTCAATCCGCATCTGAGGAAGCTCAGTCAGCAGTGGAAACGTAAAATTTCCGGCACCAGCATAGAGTTCCGTCAAAAATTCGGGCGAAGACATTTTAATTAAGCGTACGATCACCTGAATGAGTGCATCGTTAACCTCGTTATTAACCTGTGAAAATGAAAGCCCCTCACCAGCATCGCCGATCTGATAAAATTCAAATTGATTTAAGTGGTTAATTCTCAGTTCGTATTTTTTAATTTCGGTGGTTGGCCTCAGGCTAGATTTTATTTTGGAAATTTGGTCGGATATCTCGGACTTTGCAATTGGGCAGGCCGCGATATCCACAATTTCATGGCTGGATTTCCGGAAATAGCCGAGCTCCTGACCCAATTGCTTCAACTGAATGCGGTTTCGATAATTAAAGCCATGTTTTGATCTGACTGTCGGCAATAGTTCAAAAGCAACATTTGGCAAAGACTTCTTTAACAAATCAATCAGGATCAGTTCCTTTTGCCGGACCTGCTCATCTTCGGAGACATGCTGCCACGAACAACCGCCACAGGTGCTGAAATAGCCGCAAGAAGGCTGAATCCGGCTGTCAGAGGGTACTTGGATTTCTATAAGCTGGCCGTTGAGGTGATTCTTTTCAACCCGAACTATTTTAATTTTAACTTTTTCTCTTGGCGCTGTTAACGGAACAAAAACCACCAATGATTTTTCCTGAAACATAATTCGCGCCAGACCATCGCCCCCGATGACGAGTTTTTCAATGTCGACGACATGTTCAGAATGTAAAAGGGACTCTATTTCAGAGCCCCTTTTATTAGAAAGCGGAGTGTTGTTTTTCACAGCTCTTTGAATTACAGGTTTACGAGTTCGTGCTTGTCAAAAAAGATCGCCAATTCGCGCTCAGCAGAAGGTACAGAATCAGAGCCATGAACTGCATTTTCGCCCATTGAATCGCCGTGTTTAGCGCGAATTGTGCCGGCAGCAGCCTTTTTTGGGTCTGTTGCGCCCATGATTTCACGATTTTTTAAAACGGCATTTTCACCCACAAGGCACATCAACATAACCGGGCCGGAAGTCATAAATGAAACTAGCTCGCCGAAAAATGGACGCTCATTGTGTTCAGCGTAGAATAATTCGCACTTTTCCTTTGAAAGGATTGCTAATTTTGCCGCGCCAATCTTTAAGCCACTTGTTTCAAACTGCGTGATGATATCGCCCATAACGTTTTTTTTAACGGCATTGGGTTTAATGATTGAAAATGTTCTTTGTGCTCCCATGGGATGCTCCTTGTTTAGAAGTAAGAATTTATTGCAGAAATAGGTTTAAACTGTGCTCTAGAGGAGGTCAAAGCATTCTTTTTGTTCTTAGGTTTCGAGGATACTCATTCGCTTTAGGTCAGGAGCGAAAGGCAGAGGTTTTCGCTTGAATTCAACAATAAGGTGGCCCCCCATGAGGATTCCGGGGTGCAGATTCAGTTTTAAAAGATCAAATAGAATTTTTTTCTTCTGTTGATCGGTTGAAACCCCAAGTTTTCGTTTGGCTCGGGAATAGGTTTTAAAGGACTGTAATAATAACATGGGATAGAAAATCAGGCTTAATGAAAATGAAGTCCAATTGATCCGGGCTGGATGAATCCGAACGATATCGAACCCCGCAAGTGTTGCCAACATCCGCATTCGCATGATTCCAATTGAAAAAACATGGCCCATATAAACCCGATTGTCTTTTCC
>JANOJH010000525.1:0-10457 GCA_031408135.1 Bdellovibrio sp.
ATGCGAAAATCAAAAAAGCCTCATTGTTTCAAAGCGGCTGGATGAGCTTACGGCAAGTGACTCTTGCAATGTTGGATATGAAATGGTACACCACCGACACCGCAAAAATTTCTGATGTTGATCAATTCGAAACGGATTCAACGAATGCCACCCGACTGTTACCAAAGGAAGCCGGCACGAATATGTCGTGCAGCTTCGGGCACATTTTTGGCGGGGGCTATGCCGCCGGTTATTATTCTTATAAGTGGGCCGAAGTTCTTGATGCCGATGCATTTGAGTACTTTAAAGAAAAAGGACTTTATAATTCTGAAGTGGCGACCAAGTTTAAAAACAGTATTTTAAGCCGTGGCGGTACCGCTCATCCGATGGATCTCTATAAAGAGTTCCGCGGCCGCGAACCCGATCCGAAGTCACTGTTGAAGCGCAGCGGATTAATATGAAAGAAAAGATTCTCACGCTTAAATCGAATAAAAAAATTGCGATCGTTTATCGCCTGCATTCAAATGATGCGGTCAAAACTGCAAAAAAACTTGCGGCACGGCTGAAGGCCAAACGCTACAAAGTCTATACGGCACCCGAACAAAAGCAGATTCTCGGCACGGATATCCTCGTCAGTTCGAACGAGCTCAAAGAAATGAGTCTCATCATTGTGCTCGGCGGAGACGGAACCTATCTGCGGGCCGTGCGTCTGCTTAAAGGCCATTCGGTGCCGATCCTCGGATTTAACATGGGCTTCCTCGGGTTTTTAACGGCTCACTCGGTCGACGAAGTTTTTGCAACTGTAGATGATACTTTGAAAAACAAAATGGTGCTTCACACCCGCAGCCGCCTGCACGTTACGGTTAAACTGAACTCGGGAAAACGGGTTGTTTACAATGCGTTAAACGACGTTGTTATCGAACGCGGTTCGTTTTCGCAACTGATCAGTACTGCCGTTTATTTCAATAAATCTCTCGTTAATCATATCAAGGCCGACGGTATTATTATTTCGTCTCCGACCGGCTCGACAGCGTACAATCTTGCGGCCGGCGGTCCTATTCTGCATCCGGAAGTGAGCGCGATTGTTGTAACCCCCGTTGCTCCGCACTCGCTGACAACACGACCGCTGATTTTCCCGGATAACAAGCAGGTCGTCCTGCGCCTTGATAAAAACACCAGCCTTGCGCACTTGATCGTCGACGGCCAGAAAGTTGTAGAACTTTCCAGTGATGACGAAGTTACCGTTACACGCGACAAAATGGATCACTACATGATCCGTAAGCCCCATCATAATTTTTTCGAATTATTAAAAGAAAAACTGAATTTCGGAGATCGCTATGTTGCAGGAACTTAAAGTATCGCAGTTTGCAATTATTGATAATTTACATATTGAATTTCAGAACGGTTTGAATATTATTTCAGGCGAAACCGGCTCTGGCAAATCGGTTTTGTTAAAAAGTTTAGCTCTTCTCATGGGCGAGAAAGCTTCGGGCGACATCATCCGCACCGGCGCGCAACAGGCCACTGTTGAAGGTTCATTTGATCTGAAAAAACGCAAAGACATTAAAAAAGCACTTGAGAATATCGGCATCGATACCTCTGATAACCTGCTGATTGTAAAGCGCGTCATTGCCCAGTCAGACAAATCCAGAATTTATTTGAACGGCAGCCTCAGTACCGTGGGCCAACTTAAAGAGATCGTGTCACCGATGATTGAAGTTGCCGGGCACAATGCACCACTGATCGAAATGACCGGCCAGCACGACAACCGCAATCTGTTATCAAAAGCCTATCATCTTGATTTGCTGGATCAGTATGCCGGGCACTTTGATAAGCGTTGGGCTTTTGAGCAAAAATTCACGCAACTAGGTACACTGAAAACTGAAATCACCGAATTTGAAAATAAGGCGCGCGAAAAATCTCAACGGTTGGATTTTCTGAAATTTCAGCTGCAGGAACTTGAAAAACTGAATCTCGATGTTGAAAACGATCTTAAGCTGGAAGACGAAATTAAAATAATGAAAAGTTCGCACAAAGTGCTGAACTTCGTTGATGAATGCGAAGATATTTTGTTCAGCGATTCAGATTCGGTGATCACAAGGCTTAAATCCATTCAGAAAAAATCCAGTGAAATTAATGGCCTCAGCCAGAACTTCACAGACAAGATTGCAGGCCTTGCGCAGGCCAGCGACCTTATCGAAGACAGTTTTTACTCACTCAGAAAAGAGCTGCAACAGATTCAGCTTGACCCTGAAGCCCTCGAAGGAAAAGAGGCGCGCTTAAGCCAAATCCGCAAGGTACAGAAAAAATACGGCTCCGATTTATATGAAATCCTGAATATTTACAAAAATCTCAAGGCCGAGGTGCTGGCACTTGAAAATTCGGATGTGCACCTTGAAACCATAAAAAAACAAGCAAGCCTCCTTGAACTTGAACTTAAGAATATGGCTGAAGAGCTGCATAAAACCCGCGTGCAGTTTTCCGGCAAGCTGACTACCGCCATCAATAAAGAATTGCTCGATCTGAATATGAAGGGCGTAACCTTCTTCATTCACGCGCAAAAGAATGAAGTACTCAATACCTCTGGCATCAGCGATATCGAATACCAATGCCAGATTTCGCCGAAAGAACCAAAACGGCCTATTTCAAAAGTAGCCTCCGGCGGCGAGCTTTCGCGAATTCTGCTTTCGCTCAAAAAAGCACTTGGCGAATCTGAGCTACCGCGCACTTATTTGTTTGATGAGGTGGATACCGGAGTTTCGGGCAACACCGCCGAAAAAGTCGGTAAAAAGCTCAGGTCAATAGCAAAGGGCCAGCAGGTTATTTGCGTGACTCATCTTCCGCAGGTTGCGGCCTGTGGTGATGTGCATTTTTCGATTAATAAATCGACGTCGAAAGATTCCGTCAACATGAACGTCAGCGAACTCAAATCAAAGCTGCGAATTGCTGAAATTGCCCGACTTATTTCCGGTGAAAAAATTACCAAGACCTCGCTTGCTCATGCTGAGCAACTCCTAAGCGAAAGTCTGGGCTAGCATTGCGATCCTTACCGGCCTCCTTCATAATTAGATAGAGTCACTATTGAAAAATGAAGGAGTCTGAAATGCTTAGTCACATGCGTTCAATTTCTGTTTATCTGATGGTTTTGTTTTTGACATTTGCAATTGCCGACACTGCACAAGCTGCAAAAAAACGAGGTGGTAAAGGCGCTTTCGCCGGCGGTTCACTTTCGATGGGTCTGGGTATCTCGCTGACCACAGCCGAACAAACCGGAATTAATTCCCTCATCAACGTTGCCAAAGCCAATAACAATTCAACGGCCAGCACACTAAGTTCTGCCACCGAGTATATCGGCTACGTCACGTTTCACTTTTCTAACAACTTCGTGGCCATCCAGTTGCGCCCCACACTGTTTTCGCAAAGCTCATCTGGTACCGGCACGGACGGCGCCCACAGCTATGATTTGAACGGCTACACGGTGTTTCCGCTGGTTAGAATCACACCTCTGAGTAATGACCTCATCGATTTCTATATTCAGGGCGGACTCGGTTACGGCAAACTTGATGGCAAAATCCGAAACGGCGCCACCCGTGCCGACTTCACCGGTTCAGCCTTCGGTACACAGCTGGGTTTAGGGGCGCAGTTTTGTTTTGTGCCTGACCACTGCTTCAATCTTGAAGGCAACTACCGCTATTTACCTATTTCAAGAAACATTGTTTCCGCATCAGCAGGATTGCCGACAGGCACAACTCAGGCGTCTGTTGACAGCGAACTTGAAGATGCCAGCAGTAATGACGTGGCTACGACGCTTTCAGGCATTGCGGGGATATTAAGTTACACCTACAACTTTTAGCTCTGACCCAGAAGGTTTTCCAGATTTATAATTTCTGTTTTTGAATCTGTTATTTTTAAGGCGCGGGGCTGTTCAAGCCACGTGCCGAGATTAATCGAGCGCACACTTCGCTCATTGGCTGTAAACGTATAATCATCAAAAATATGCATATGCCCAGTTACAATAATATCAAATGGCTTCTCACGAAAAGTTTTTTCAGCATACGTTCGCACAAGTTTAATAATTCGCTCTGAATTTTCAACAGCATAGCGAGAGGTCTTTTTTCGGCTCTTTGCACTTTGGCTTTCCGTCAGCCATTTCCAGAAATGGCTTGGCAGATTGTGCGCCAGAAACTCAACCCAGGGCCGGTGCACAAGCTCGCGATACTTATGGTAGGCTCGGTCTTCGGAGTTTATGAAATCGCCGTGCTCGAGCCGCAGCGTAAGTCCGTGCAAATTGAAATACTGCATTTCCTCGATAACCGGAATGTTAAATTGCTTCGTCCAGAAAACATCGACGTGCACGTCATGGTTGCCTTCAAAATAAAAAACTTCGCCGCCGGCTTTTTTAAATTTACTTATTTCATCGATCAGCATTCTGAAATGGCCTACAAATGCGCGGCCATTTGAAACCCACGCATCAAAAATATCGCCAAGCAAAAAAAGGCGGTGTTCTTTCGGATTCTGATTCAGGTAAAACAAAAAACGCAACAGAGTATTTCCGTTGCGTTCATGTAGATCTTTAAGATGGATATCGGATACAAACCAAGACGTCACAGATTAGATTTACAATCAGTTCTGTAAATCCAGCCCCTGCTTTTTGCGGATAAAAGCCGGCACTTCAAGAATATCGCGCGCCATTTTGCGTGCGTCTTCAAACTGCTTTTCTTCATCCATCATTGAAAGTTGTTCAGGGTGAATAGATTTATCCTGCGATACAACCTGCCCGATCTGAGTTTCGCGGAAAGCTTTGGCTTTTGCCAGCAGCATATCACGCGCTGTTGTATTAGCTGAAGTTGTTGCCGCTACCGGTGAAATCTCAGTTGAAAAACTTGGCTCATGCTGAGTGTTCAGAACGACTTGGGTTGTGTGAAAATCGTTGAGTAACATTTCTGAGGCCTGAAGTTCGCTTTCGAGATCATGGGTAAAAGTCTTGATAGATTCCTGCACATTATCGATAGACGGTAAGCTTTGAGCAACAATCGGTGGCATCATAACCGGAATAATTTGTTGTGGTGGCTGCGGAGGTGCCTGCTGATATTGGGGTTGTTGATACTGTTGCTGGTATTGCTGTTGCGGCGGAGGTGAATTCTGCTGTAAAAAATTTTGCATCGAATTGGAATTTCCAAGACCGACCCGTACCTGTTCATGACTGAAACCGGTTGCAATTACTGTTACGCGCACTTCGTCGTTAAGAGTTGGATCGATAACCGCACCGAAAATAACTTCAGCGTCTTCGCTGGCCGCTTCAGTGATAAGTTGAGAGGCTTCGTTTACTTCGTATAAAGAAAGGTCAGAACCGCCGGTAACATTAATGATTATGCCGGTTGCGCCGTCGATTTTTACGTTTTCAAGAAGTGGAGAAGAAATGGCTTGAGTAGCCGCTTCAACTGCACGGTTTTCGCCCTTGGCCGACCCGGTACCCATTAACGCCAACCCTTTGTTGGCCATAACGGTGCGGATGTCGGCAAAATCCAGATTGATCAGACCGCGGATGTTGATCAGGTCTGAAATTCCTTTAACGGCCTGATGTAAAACTTCATCGGCTTTTTTGAAAGTTTCAAGAAGCGGCGTTTTTTCGCCCGCGATGGCGAGTAATTTCTGATTCGGGATAACAACCAGCGCATCAACATTTTCTTTTAATTCAGCAAGTCCGTTTTCGGCGTGCTTGCCGCGTTTTTTACCTTCGAAGATGAATGGTTTTGTAACCACACCGATAGTTAAAGCGCCAAGTTCACGTGCAATTTTTGCAACGATGGGTGCGCCGCCGGTGCCCGTGCCACCGCCCATGCCGGCAGTAACGAAAACCATGTCGGAACCTTTAAGTTGATCGACGATCTGGTTGTAGGATTCGATAGCGCTTCTGCGGCCTACATCTGGATTTGCTCCGGCGCCAAGACCTTTTGTGAGATCGGCACCGAGTTGGATTTTATAACCGGCTTTGCTTGAATTAAGGGCCTGGATATCGGTATTGGCCACGATGAATTCAACACCGACCATGCCAGTCTCGATCATTGTAGTAACCGCATTACTGCCACCGCCGCCTACGCCGACAACTTTAATATTGGCTCCGATATTTACGTTCTCTTCAAGTTCAAACATGCACCCTCCATAGAAAAAATGTTGCGTTCATCAGTGAACGCTTAAAATAAATCGTTTAAAAACTTTTTTACTTTTGACGAAAAACCGTCAAAAGAGTCATTCATATTATTTGAGTAGCGACTGGTGCCTGAATCTTTGCGCGCGTAATATTCTTTTTTCTGCTCAAGCGCGTGAATCAGCAAACCAATCGAAGTGGCGAACTCTCCGCCTTTGACAACATCTTTTAGGCCACCGACCTGCCGAGGCAAACCCCGACGAACCGGAATATCAAAAATAAACTCGCCCATTTCAACTATTCCATCTAGGCTGCTGGTGCCACCGGTCATTACGATGCCCGAGCCGAGTACCGGCTGCAGGCCGCTTGAACGGATGTTATTTGCAATCATACCCAAGCACTCTTCAGCGCGGGCTTCAACAATGTGAGCCAGTTCTTTACGGGGAATTGTGCGGGCTTTGCGGCCACCGACGCCTTCAACTTCGACGATATCATTTTCAGAAACCAGCGACGCCACTGCCGAACCGAATTTTTTCTTCAGGGCTTCAGCGGCAAATTGCGGAGTACGAAGACCTACCGCGATGTCGTTGGTGAAGTGCGCGCCGCCAACCGGCACAACTGCCGTATGGGCTACGCTGCCGTTAACATAATAAACTATTTTGCTTGATCCGCCACCGATGTCGACCGTGCAGTCGCCGAGATTTTTTTCATCTTCGCTGAGTACAGCTTTACTTGATGCCAAATGATCCAACACGATGCCCATAACTTTGAAGCCGGCTTTTTCAATGCATTTGATTAAATTTGAAATGGCAGACTGACTTGCAGTTACGATGTGGACGCTGGCTTCAAGACGGATACCCGACATACCGATGGGGTCAGAAATTCCATCTTGAGCGTCAATTTTATACTCGCGCGGAATAACGTGCAGAACCATTCGGTCGGCCGGAACCATAATTGCTTTTGCTGCTTCGATTACGCGTTCAACATCCTGAGCGCTGACTTCTTTATTTTTAATTGCGACCATGCCCTTTGAATCAAAAGACTGAATGTGCGTACCGCTGACAGAAACCCAAACTTCATTTGTGGTGTAGCCCGACATCAACTCAGCTTCTTCTTTGGCTTTTCTGATCGATTCAGTTGTGGCTTCGATATTTACAACCACACCATGCTTAGTACCGGTGTTCGGCGCGAGGCCTACGCCAACGACGTCGATCTGATTGTCTTGCTTCATCGAATGAAGATCATGCCGACTCGGGGTTGAAATTACGCTATAAACCAATTTTACTAATGAAGATCCGATATCGAGAGAGGCCAATACGGGGCCGTTCTTTGAAGTACTCATCCTTAAGTCCTTTAGACTATTGAAGTCTGAAAAATTTTTCGAACTCAAGCCGTCGATTCCTTTGTTTTTTCAAGTTGCTCATCATGTTGTCAAGTCATCAACTACTTGCCACAGTCAAATGTCATCCAGACTCTTGTCTATGTGATTTCAGCTTAGGGATTCTGCTGCAACCTGACAAGAACTTTTTTAGATAGATTTGCGTCTATGACGCGCGCCTTAAGATTGCGACTTTCGAGGTAATCAATGACCCGAGAAATTCGCGCAGTTTTAATTTCGAATTGCATTTCGCCGAAGTTAATTTTCGTTTCGCTTTTGAGAAGTTTTATCCAGTAACCTTCTTTTTTATCGAAGCCGATTTCTGAAACATGTGCAGCACTCATTGCACCATTTTCCGGAAGCGATTTTATCACTTCAATTGCACCTTCGCGGACTTTCTGATTACTCAGAAAAACGGCGTCATGAGTTACAATTGCATTGGGTGAAGAATTGGTCTTAATTTTTTCGAGCAGTTGGCCGGATTCGGTGATAGGCCTTATGACCGAGCCTTCAGATGCGCCGCCGCTGACACCTTCTTGCGACAAAACGAGAATTGCAACAGTGTCGGGCTCAACTGTTAGAATAATTCCGGAAGGCCAGGCTCTTGAAATCTGAAAATTTCTGATCCATTTTTCGTCTTTGAGCGACTGCGAAACCTGACTTAGCGGGGCACGCCAAAGTGAAATTCCTTTTACTGAATTGAGCTTGGCCTGCAGCTCTCTGACTTTTGCCGCAATATAGTTTTTTTGCGAAGTTCGGGCTTCAACTCTGATTTCGACTTTGTCGATCTTAAAAAATCCCTGTTGTTCTAGTGTGTAAATCGAAAGAAAAAGCGCGACCGGAAATAAAATAAATGCTGCGGTTAGTTTAAATAATTTTCTGAATATACCCACGGCCTGATTTTAAAATGAAATGGCAACAGGTTCGAGTCTAGAACAAATTCCTAGTCTTTGGCCTAGCGTTTAGAAATGAGGTTTCTTTTGCTGAAGGCGCGGTGGAGTTGTTCAGAGTTGGCAACCCAGTCTTTCCGCTTTTCGAAATCAATGCTGAATTCATAAGTTTCATTTGTGATGTTTTCGTTGGCACTGCTGGGCCGGCGCGAATTTTTCGCGACCTCAACAAAAACATCCTGAATCGTCATATTCAGCATGGTTTCACGGGGTAAAAAACTTGCCAACAGGATGAGAGTGCTCATTTCTTCCATTTTCGGAACATTCGCGACCACTCGCACTCGGGCCCGTTTGCCATCAATGATAATTTCGGTGTATTTCAGCTCAACCCGGTCTGCAACAAAATTCAGAACGCTGGTTTTGAGTTTTGAATCCTTTTTACCTAGGATACTGTCCAGTTCAAGCCGTGTCCGCTCAACAAACTTGGAGCGGCCGATCTGTCGGTCTAAGATGGATTGTAATTTCGATTCGCCTGACGAACACCCGGCTACGAAAAACAATAAAAATAATATTCCGAATAACCTAGCCATATTCATTATAATCTCATTTCGGCAAGTCTTAGGTCTGACATAAATTTTTTAATGTCTCATTTTGAGATGTTGAAAAAATAGTTTGCATGGCTGCCAATCTTCGTTAAATCACGCGGCAGTTGTACGCACCCTAAGGTGCCTGGCACCTTCGCGATCCGCAGTTCGTTCCATAGTCGTCGCGATTGCCGATTCCATCGGCTCTACATAAAATTCAAATAATAGGAAGCTGCTTATGCAGAGATGGCGATTGAAGGAATAGGTTCGAAGGTGCCAGCCACCTTCTCCCTTCTCCCCGCTTAGTTGTCGTCGATTTTTGAAAATTCGGATTCTAGGTTGCGTTCATCGATTTGGGCCTGTCGTCGCATCTTCTTTTTGTACTCGACAATTTTGCCGTCGGAGTAATAGGTTTTGGAAAATTCTTTTTGGAAGGCTGCCAGATTCTTGCGATGGTGAACTTCAGCGGATTCCCGTTTAGTCGGCACTACTATTGCGGACTGCTTTGCATCTGGTGGAGCAACGACTTCGGCAACCGGCGCGAGGTCCTGAGGTTGAACTGTTTTTGAAATTGAAGTCGATGTGCTTTTCTTGGATTCAACGAAGGAATAAAACCCGTAAAGTAGAATTGCGGCCAGTAGAGTAAAAAAACTCTTTTTATAGTCCATCTTCTGTTTTGCTTTCCCATAGGTGTTTCATTATCGAACTCCTGCTGTATATACACATAGTTACAATGGTCATACCGCGATACAGTCATCTAAGTACTTGATTTAATGTAGAATTATTGGGTGTCTTAGTCTGACGCTGTTGCAAATTCGAACAAGTTGTGATCTTTATTTGAACTAAATACCTAATTTGATTAACCATTTAGAAATTTGTAAAATTATTCTGCATACTCAATAGTTCAACAGGCCAATTACGACTTATTGTATGTCAAAAAATGATTAATGGTCCCTTTGGATTTCTTTTTAAATTTCGAATTAGACCCATTCGCCAATCCTTTTCACTTCTGTTATTAAATCCACGTTCTGATTTTCTTTTACCGTTTTCTGCACATGTTGAATTATATTCCAGACCTCAGTTGCTGTGGCGCCGCCTTGATTTACAATGAAATTGGCGTGTTTAGCCGAAACCTGCGCCCCACCGATTTGAAATCCCTTTAATCCGCATCGGTCGATTAACTGCGCTGCTTTATGGCCTTCAGGATTTTGGAAGACCGAACCGCAGCTCGGAAGATCCAGCGGCTGCTTAGACAGACGAAGCCGATTGGCTTCACGGACTTTTGATAAAATCTGTGGATCCTGTTCATACGGCCAGCTGATTTTGGCCCGTATCAGAATATGTGGCTGCCAACCTGTTGTATGACGATACGTCATTTTTAGCTCTGATTTTTTGATAAGCTTTATCTCGCCGGTTTCGGTCATAACTTCAACTTCGTCGACAAGTTCCATGAACTCACGGGGCTTAAACATTTCAGC
>JANOJH010000542.1:0-3961 GCA_031408135.1 Bdellovibrio sp.
AAAATTTGCAGTGCAAGTTCGCGCGTGGGCGTGAGAATCAGGCAATTTACGTTCCGTGGCTGCACATTGTACATTGATTTGGACAGATTATTGATAATCGGCAGGGCAAACGCTGCGGTTTTTCCGGTTCCGGTTTGCGCGCAACCGAGCAAATCCTTACCTGCAAGCAAATGCGGAATGGCCTGTGCCTGTATCGGCGTGGGTGTTTCATAACCGGCTTTTTTAACTGCGGCTAAGATGGGTTCTAATAATGCAAAATCACTGAATTTGAGGTCGGTTTTTGGTGTAGTCACGGGGCACAAACTACTTGCAGACTCAACTTTTGTCTACCTAATCTTCCCTATAGGGCCTTAAAATAATTCAAATGAAGTGTCTAATTGTAATTAGTTTATTGTTTTCGCAGGTTGCTTCCTAATGGCTACGCACGAGCACCATCATCACGAAGTCATATCGGATCCGGGGCGAATTTTTAAGATCGGCATTTTGCTTAATTTATTGTTTGTCGGTGTTGAAATTTATTTCGGCATTACTTCAAATTCGCTGGCGCTGGTTTCGGATGGCGTACACAATTTAACCGATGTTTTCGGACTGACATTTGCGTGGGTGGGCTACTTGTTTTCGAAACGGGCAGCAACAAAAAAATACTCAATTTACGCAGCCTTCACGAACACAAGTCTTATTCTTTTAACTTCGGTTTGGATTACTGTCGAAGCCTTCAGGCGTTACCAATCAGACGATACCCCTGTTGCAATAACGATGATTTCGGTGGCCTTTGTTGGGCTGCTAATCAACTTTTTCACCGCAAAATTATTTCATAAGGGCCACCATCATGATTTGAATATGAAGTCGGCCTACCTGCACCTGATGACCGATGCGGCTGTATCACTTGGCGTGGTGATAACCGGGATTGTTATTTATTACACCGGCATTAAGTGGATTGATCCGCTTATCAGCGGAATTATTTCTGTCATCATCATCTTTACAACCTGGTCTTTTTTCAGAGAGTCGCTCAACATGCTGACAGGTAAAAAACCCACGGCAATCAAGGATCAGGCGGTCAAAGACTCGATTATGAAACAAATAGAAATTTCAGAGGTTACAGCTATTAAAATCAGGAACCTCAGCACATCCGAGCTTGCACTTAGGGCCGATATTCATGTTGCGGTTCTATTGAATGATGAACAAATCAATCACATTAAGCACCGTCTGTTTCATGATTTTAAAATGACTGATGTGACGTTTAAACAGGTCCTAAAATAGAGTTTCATTTTGAGACAATTTTTCGTTTTGTTTAGAAAAACACAAATAAATTCAGCCTAAATTCAACCTTGGACAAAAGTCTGCCGATTAAGAAATTATGAAAATGTATTTATTTGTAATTGTAACTTTTTTATTCGTCGGGCAAATCGTTTTTGCTTAGCTTTTTTCTTGGTTGGGTTTCCACTCTTTAAGTTCCGTGCGGCCATTTTCGATGAGCACGTAATGAGTGGAAAGCATCCAAGAGCCCGGATTAAGATACAGAGCACCGTTTTCGAGTTGTTTAATGCCCGGATGATGGGTATGGCCGAAAACAATCGCATCAAAGCCACGTCGACTGAGTTCTTCGGCCGCTTCTTTAAAACTTGGATGCTCACCGATGATTCCGGTTTTGCGAGCCCGCAATCTTGATTGCAATTTTTCAAAAGTAATCCAGAGTCGGTAAAGCCGCGGCTGAACTTTCAGAAAGAAGCCGGCAAAATGGGTGAGTGCTTCATACATGCGCGGGCTTTTTACAAAAAACGGATCATAAATATGCCCGTGTTCAACACGAATCCGCGAATTTCCGGATTCGACATTTAAAAACGGCGACACTTTCATCATGCCCCAGTCTTCAAGAAAATGTTCGAGCGCAATATCGTGGTTGCCGGTGACGTAATATATTTCGCGGCCTTTTTTGCGGATGTCGCCGAGCGTGCGGAAAAGTTCGGGCACCTCAAATGCAATTTTATTAAAAGAAGACTGGGCAATTTCGAGCCCGTCGCCGTTGATGCAGATGTCGTAATTCTGGGTGGCGGCCCATTTCAGAAATGGGATGACCTGTTTTTTGGCGTTTGAAAAAGGATTACCCAAATGCAGGTCTGAAATGACGACAAGTTTTTCTGACTTAATGAGAGTAATCACGATTTACCGTTCAGGGTCAGGAGTAATTTTTGCACTTCATCGCGCGGAAGCTTGAATTTTTCAACGAGTTCAATCACGCGGTCATTGGAAACTTTCACGCGTAAACTCATCTGTTGAAGCATTTCAAAAGCAAAAGTAGGATCGCGCCGGATTTTCAGCAGAAAACCTGCAGGTTTAAGAATAAGCAATCGGGTTTCGCCCGAGGCGTGGGCGGCTGCATAGCGCGGCAGGCTCTGTAACAAGGCCATATCGCCGAAAAAATCGCCTTTGGTAAAAGTTGCCAGTTCAACAGTTTCTGATTGAACTTTTTTTAAGATTTTAACTTCGCCGGACTGCACGATGTAGAGATCGCGGCCCACATCGCCTTCGGCGAAAATGCATTCGCCGTCGTTGTAGCTTTCGACCATTTCATGTTCAAACCGGGCTTCGTCCGTGAGTAATTTCATTAGTGCCTTGCCTTCGTTAAAGCCTACGTTGTATGTGTTATGTATGACAAGTCTAAAAGCACAAAGAATAGCCAGTGATATAGTCGAGATTTGCGAACGTTTACACAAGCGAAATATGTTAGCGGCTGCCGACGGCAATATTTCATTTCGAATTTCAGATGACGAAATTTTAATTACACCTTCAGGCATCGCCAAAGCGTTTATGAATGCCGAGCAGATGGCCGTTATTAATCTAAAGGGCGAGGTCTTGGTCGGGAAACCTTCAACCGAACGATTGATGCATCTTGAAATTTACCGGACTACGCCAAAAGCCCAGGCGATTATTCATGCCCATCCACCAACCGCAATCGCGTGGTCGATCGCAGCACCTGAGTTAACCAAACTACCGAGTGATTGTTTATCAGAAGTTATTTTAGCCACCGGCGATATTCCGTTTGTACCTTATGCAAGACCCGGCACCGATCAAATGGGAACGGTGCTGAAACCCTATCTTCCGAAATACCAAGCGCTGATTCTGCGAAATCACGGCGCAGTGGCTTGGGGCGCAGATTTAGCAGAAGCCTATCGCGGAATGGAGCGCATCGAGCACTCGGCGCAGATTCTCGCTATGGCCAAACAAATCGGAAAATTAACTCCGTTACCAAAAGAAGAAATTGAATACCTGTATGAGCTCCGCAAAAAAATCGGAGACGTTCTGTTATGATCAATCTGCGTTCGCTGGCACTTGAAGCCGATGTTACAGACGGAAAATTTGATTTGCGTATTTTAGATCAGACGCTGTTGCCGCATCAGGAAAAATGGCTGCACATCGAAACCACAGCGCAAATGATCGAAGCTATTAAAAATTTAAGAGTGCGCGGAGCACCGCTGATCGGTGTAGCGGCATCGTTGACGATTGCCAAATTGGCGGCAGGCGCTACCGGTATAAAAGAAATTCTCGAACAGGCCCGCGCTATTTATGAAGCTCGGCCCACCGCTGTAAACCTGATGATCTGCGTGGATCGTATGGTGAACGAAATAAAAAAAACCGATAACAATCATAAATTAATTATCGATCTGGCCATTCAAATTTTTAATGAAGACGTCAAGCTTTGTGAAAACATGGCGTCAAATGGCGCGGCCCTCATCAATGACGGCGACCAGATCCTTACACATTGTAATACTGGCGGGCTAGCAACGGCGGGCATTGGCACCGCACTCGGCGTAATCCGTAAAGCGCACGAACAAGGAAAAAAGCTTCACGTTTACATCGACGAAACCCGCCCACTCCTTCAAGGCGGAAGACTTACCGCGTGGGAGCTGAAAAAGCTGAATATTCCATGCACGTTGATCACCGACAGTATGGCAGCGCATCT
>JANOJH010000547.1:0-10103 GCA_031408135.1 Bdellovibrio sp.
CTAACTTTTACATTTCGATATCAGATTGAGATTCCGTTAATTGATTTTGAGCTGCTTTGGCTGATGCTCTGTGCGAAGTTTCAGATAGATTTCATGGTATTTGTAAGCCGGCGGCGAATCTGCTTTTTGTTTGTGATCCGACAAAAATTTCAGACTTCCAGTTTGCAGGAGCAATTTCGCGAGTGCAGGATCTGCTGCGAGTTTCGTGCGGCAGGCCCGCAGGATCAGGTCGTAATGTTCAGCGGTTTCTTCATCTGAGCCGCTGTAGTCCATTTTTTTCCCTTTGTAGGTAACCCATTTAATTCCGAGTTTTTTCATGTTGGCACTGGCGACATCTCCGGCTTTCTTGGCTTCAAATCCCGAAAGCTTCATGACCTGCGCCCGTGTATAGGGCCAAACAACGTCAGGCCCCTTGTTGCGCTCGTCGTTTGCGTTTTCAGGGTATTTGAGCGCCTGCCACAAACCTTCAACGCTGCCGTAGTGTTCGCCTTCAAAATCAAATTCAATTGCCTGCAGATTTGAAAACTTCCCGAGTTCCGTTCGTTTTGAGAGCACAACTTCAGCGGCCTCGCGCCGTGCGCTCTGTGGCGGTATTTCCCACTCGGCAACTTCCGTTATCGGCTGCCACCAAATATCCGGATAACTATCAACTACAACCGAACGTATTTTATCCTGCGAAGCACAGGCAAAAAAAAAGAGATTAAAAATAAGGTAAGGGATACGGAATTTCAATTAAAGCCCAGCGATTTAAGTGCCGTCAATAATTCGGGATTTGTAGTGAAGGTTCCGTAATTCATGCCGGTGCCCTGTGCGGTCGCGCGTCCGCCGTTATGAATGCCGACAATTCTGTTGGTTGCTGCATCAAGAATTGTGGCCCCGCTGCTGCCGGGATTGGTATCGCATTTATGCTGCAGAGTAGTTGGCGAAAGAAGCGGATCTAAATTGGTTTCCACCGTACAGGTGCCCGACCAACGCAGCGGCAATTCCTGAGGGTGCGAAAATAAAGTCAGACTGTCTGAAGCCACCGCTCTTCGCGAGAGTTCAACTTCAACAAACGCCTCCGGAACCGGAAAAACTTTAATTATTGCAAAATCATTTGTCGTACTTCGTTGAGCAAACAGAACACGCTCGCACGTCGACTTCAGATAAGCCGGCAAGCCTTGCCGAACTCCCCATTCAATCGTGATTTCTCCGCACGGAA
This sequence comes from Bdellovibrio sp., assembly GCA_031408135.1. Classification (GTDB taxonomy): domain Bacteria; phylum Bdellovibrionota; class Bdellovibrionia; order Bdellovibrionales; family Bdellovibrionaceae; genus Pseudobdellovibrio. Next base: position 1,202 of record JANOJH010000547.1, read on the forward strand.
GATCCTGAGCCAATTCAGAGCCCACCCAGAAACAGTGTCCTGCTGTCAGAACATAACCGTTACCGATGTGGGTTGCGGTACATGATATGCTCATAAGGCCGAAGGCATTGACGAGGGATTTGTATTTCAGCGGAATATTGGTGGCCTCGGAATTTACAGCAAGCATATCATTAGTGCCGAAAATCTTGCTTGGCTCGAATGCAGGGCTCAAAAGGGGAACGAAACAAAGCAAAAATAACAAAACGATTTTCATCCACCCTCCGAACTAATTCTTTAGTAGCGGTTTGGGGGAGAATTGTAAATTACTATGTCTACTGATTATAAAAAATTCGTGCTGTCTTAATAAGCACGCACTAAAACTAGAAGCCGGCAGTTTTAAGCGCTTCGTAAAGCGGAGAATTCATTATGTAAGTTCCGTAATTCATGCCGCCGTTCGAATTCACCACGCCACCGTCATGGATACCGATGATTTTAAGAGTTAAAATATCCAGGATGGTCGCGCCACTGCTACCGGGATTTGTATCACATTTGTGGTGAAACGCCCCCGGTGGCAAATCCAAGTGTAGCTCGCGCTCGATTCCGCAGAACGGAGACCATCTCAGCGGCAATTCTTCGGGGTGTGAAAACATCGTCAATGTATCGCCCACAACTGCGCGACGGTTAAGTTCTGGAGCAACTGCAGCCGTTGGCACCGGAGAAACCTTGATTAGGGCAAAATCATTTCCATTCAAATTCAACTGGGCAATCACGATGTTTTCGCAGGTTGAAGTCATATAAGGTTCAACACCTTCACGCACACCCCAACTGATTGTTGTATCCGTACATTCAATGTTTTCAACAGGTTCTTCGGGAGCATAAAAGCAATGGCCGGCAGTTAGCACATATCCATTGCCGATATGAGTTGCAGTGCAGCCCATGCTCAGGATTCCGAAAGCGTTGATCATTTCTTTATAACGGGCCGGAATATTCGAACCAGTGGCCTCAACCGCAATCATATCGTCTTCGCCGATAATTTTTTCGATATCCTGTGCAAATACACTGAAACCGAAAGTTGATAAAGCTGCTATTAATGCGAAGATTTGAATGAATTTCATAGACCTGCCTTCAAAAGTGGGGCTAGCTGTAACCCAAATCCCAAGACGTGTAAATAAGTATTTTAAACAGATTTAGGATCAGATTTTTTACGTATTCCGACCAAAAAAATCTCTTTTGATATTTTCCGGGTTGAATCCGGCTTAACCGCGTGAAATTGCTCAAAATCGCTTTTAATTTCATCTCGTAATTTAGTAAAATCATCAGAATGAAAAAGCTTGCAGACAAAGTGCCCGTTTTTCTTCAGAAACTGACGCGAAATCCCAAGTGCCAGTTCGCAAAGATCGAAACTCCGTGCCTGGTCGGTCATGCGGATGCCGGTGGTGTTAGGCGCCATATCTGAGATCACCAGATCAAAAGGCGGAATGAACCCGTGTTCCCTGAAAATGTCTTCAAGTTTCAGATCGCGCAGATCGGCCTGAATAAAAACGGCGTTTGAAAGTTTAACCGTTACCGGTTTGAGATCAACGCCAAGGATTCTACCGTCCGCGCCGATTTTCTGAGAACAATATTGCGACCAAGATCCGGGCGAAGCGCCTAAATCCAGAATCATTTGCCTGGGCTTTAGAATTTTAAATTTCTGGTCAATTTCTTCTAGTTTAAAAACCGAGCGTGCAGCAAAATTGTTCTGCTTCGCTTTTTTAAAATAATGGTCCTGTGGATTATAAGCCATATTGCAGGACTCTCTCTATCAAACATCTTGTTTTATGTCACAGTATGTTTTATTTCTCTAATAGGTATCTGTTATTATTACAAAGAGTTGGTACAAATGGAAATGATCTGGATTATGTTCGCTTTTTTTATTTTCATTACGATTCTGTTCGTGGTTCTTGCTGTGGCGTTTCCCGAATGGTTTGGAATTACTGGAAAACGCGCGCTCGAAATTCAACGCCATCAGAAAGGCGATTCTGAAGAAACACCGAAAGCCTAAGCCCTTTTCGGAACTTTCACTTTAAACAGGAAAAATGCACCCGCACTGATCAAAATCAATAAACTTAAGATTGTCTGGCGCGAGTCCTGCGTAAAGCGGGCAAAAACTGCAACCAGTACAGGTCCCAGCACCGAAGCAAATTTACCGAGCATATTGAAAAAACCGAAATACTCTCCCGATTTTCCGGCTGGAATCAAATGAGCAAACAATGCTCTTGAAAGTGCCTGCACACCGCCCTGACAAAGGCCGATAATAAATGCTAACCCGTAAAAATGCCACGCTTGCGACATCTGCGACGCCCCGATAATGGTCACAAAATAAATTCCAAGTCCTAAAAGAATCAACTTCTGGCTACTGAATTTTTTTGAAAGCGTACCGAACAGATAGGCCGACGGAAAGCCGATGAACTGAGTGATAAGTAGTGCTTTGATGAGATCACTGCTGTCGAAGCCCAGAGCCAGACCAAAATCCACTGCCATCGTCATAACTGTGTAAACACCATCGATATAAAACCAATAGCCCAGAATAAAATAAAATAGATTTTTATTCCTGAAAATATCCATAAAAAGGTGCTTCAATTCATTCAGTGTCTCAACGGTTAATTCCGAAATGCCCTTTGTGCTGACAACTGATTCCGGTTCAGGCACATTTTTCATCAACGGCAGAGTAAACACAAACCACCAGACCGCGACGAGCAGAAAAGAAATCCTCACCGCCCAGACCTTATCCGGAATTCCGAAAAATTGCGGAAACAGTGTCATCAGCACGTTCAGCGTAAAGAGCAGACCCCCGCCGAGGTAGCCCAGTGAATAGCCCAACGAAGAAACAAAATCATACTGATCTTCGGCACTTACCGAAATCAGCAACGAATCGTAAAACACGGCACTGGCTGACGCCATAAAAAGTGCAGTTCCATATAAAATTGCCGCTGTTGACCAGTCGCCCTTGGGAACAAAAAAAAGTCCGACGGTACAAAGGCATCCTAAAATCATGGCAGAAAAAAGTAACTTTTTTTTCATTCGCTTTTTATCGGAAACTACGCCCAGCGTGGGAGACAACACAGCCAGCAGAAACCCCGACACCGCCAGAACCCAGCCCAGACGTTCGGTACTGAGCGCGGCGTCCGCTTCGGAACTCCAGTATTGCTTAAAGAAAATTGGAAAGAAGCCGGCCATTACCGTTGTATAAAATACGCTGTTGGCCCAGTCGTAAAGTGCCCAAGAAAAAATTTTTTTATTCATAAAATTATTTTGCATTTTTAATCTGCAAATGGCAAAACATTCTGCATGGTCAATCAACAATTTGCCACAGCCGTACATGTACTCACGGCACTGGCTTGCAATAAAAAAGATCTCATGAATTCCGACACTCTGGCAACCAGCGTGAATACCAATCCGGTTGTGATCCGCAGACTGCTCTCGCAATTGACCAAGGCAAAACTTGTGACTACCACCCGTGGCAAGTCCGGCGGGGTCAAGCTTGCAAAAGAGCCCGGCAGTATCAATTTAAGAGACATCTATTTGGCGCTCTTGCCGACCGAATCCATTGCTCCTCGAAACAAGACGCCGCACAAGGATTGCGCCGTTAGCTGTGCCATGCATTCCATCATGACGAATGTTGCCGATGGCACTCAGAAGGCCATGCTTAAATATCTCGAAACCCAGAAGCTTTCGGATTTATCTAAAAAAGTTACCAAGTCAAATGTCTGATTCCCCGCAGATCCTGTTCGAGGATGAAGACCTCCTCTTGCTGAACAAACCCTCCGGCTGGTTTGTTCACCCACCTGAGAACCCACGCTACCGCAGAGGCCTCAGACGCCGTACCTGCACTCAGTGGCTACAGGATTTTCACGGCAAAAAAGCTTTTCCGGCCCACCGGATTGATGCCGCAACCGAAGGCTTGTTCATTTGCGGAAAAAATAAAGCCGCAACCGCACATCTGAATCTGCAGTTTAAAAATCACGAGACTGTCAAAGTTTATCAGGCGGCAGTTCGCGGGTGGCTTGCAGATGAAGCCGGCTGTATCGAGATCCCGCTCCTCAACAACACTTCGGGCGAAATGGCCGCTTGCGAAACTCACTTTCGGGTACTTGCTAAAATCGAGCACCCGTTTCAGGTCAGTAAAAAATTTGCAACCAGTCGTTACTCATTGCTGGATGTAAGCCCGCACACAGGAAGATGGCACCAGATCAGGCGCCATATGAACCGGGTTTCACATCCGATTATCGGCGATCGCGAACACGGCGACTCACATCACAATCGCTACTTTCGCGATACTTTAAATATTGATGGGCTTTGCCTGTGGGCGAAAGAGTTGCGGCTGACTCATCCGGTTTCAGGTGAAAAATTAAAATTTATTTCGCCGACTTCGCAACGATGGCAGCAACTAACCGACTTATTTAACTTTAAGCCATCTTAGAAAATCGTTAATGATCTTTTCGTGCCCACGACTGCTCGGTTCATAAAAACTCTGAGGCTTGACTGCAGGTGGCCAGTAGTTCTGCTCGATATAGGCCTTTTCAAAATCATGCGGATAGATATAACCCGAAGAATTTTTTTCGGTCGACTTCAGCGCCATCGGCAGATCAACAGTTCCGGTTTCGATCGCAAAAGCTTTTGCTTTGTTCCAGGCTACATAAGACCTATTCGATTTCGGACAGCTCGCCAGAAAAGTTACGACCTGAGCCAGATTAATTGCACACTCAGGAAGTCCGATAGCCTCGACAGCCTGTAAACCGGCAACTGCCAGAGGAAGTGCGCGAGGTTCGGCGTTTCCGATATCTTCGCTGGCCAGGATCACCAGTCGTCTTGCAATATAGACCGGATCCTCGCCGCCTTCGAGCATTCGGGCCATGTAGTAAAGTGCCGCGTCGGCGTCGCTCCCGCGAACACATTTAATGAAGGCCGAAATGCAGTCGTAATGCTGGTCTGAAGACTTGTCATAGCCCAGTACTTTGCTTCCGACCAACTGCTGCAGTGTTAAGATTTCCAGCGGAAAATCTGTCTTTTCGATTTTGTAAAGCTCGATAACCGATTCGAGAAAATTAAAAAATTTGCGGCCATCGCCGTCGGCTAATCCGACGAGATAATCAAAGGTCTTTTCTTTCAGCAACTGGTTCATTTCAAAACCTTCAGCTTCGGTAATTCTGCGGGCAAGGCCGATAAAACTCGGACTCTCAAGCCGCTTAAACTGAATCACCTGGCAACGGCTGAGAAGCGCGCGATTAAGTTCGTAGCTGGGATGTTCGGTTGTTGCACCGATCAGGTACAACTCGCCTCGTTCAATAAATGGCAACAGCACGTCCTGTTGTGCTTTGTTAAAACGGTGGATTTCGTCAACAAACAACAGCGTTCTTTCAGAAAATTCAGCCAGTTTTCTTTTGCCGGCATCACCTGCGGCTTTAAGATCTTTTACACCGGCATCAACCGCATTCATCGAAATAAAATTTGCCTTTGCCGTGCTTGCAAGTGCTTTGGCAAAACTTGTTTTGCCGGTACCCGGTGGTCCGGTGATAATCAGGTTCAGCAGCCTGCCATGTTTCAGCAGTTTGCCAATCGGCTGATTTTCTCCGAGCACATGTTCCTGCCCGAGTACTTCATTTACTGTCTTTGGCCGCAGCCGCTCGGCCAGCGGCCGGAGTTCGTGGCTGATTGTACTTTCAAAAAGATTCATCAAAGCGCGATGCCGATCCGCAGTTGGGCCGCATCCTTTAAAAAGCCGAGGTAACCCGTCAATTTCTTTGGCTTGGTATTTTTGTCGACCGTCAACCAGGTTGATTGTGTGTGCGTCTCTTTAAGATTCTCAACCTCATCTGCCCAGTAATGAAATTCCACCGAAGTTTCATTTTCACGGTGATATTCGCGCAGCATAATATGCAACTTAAAAACATAACGGTCGCAGTAAACGGTCCAGCTATGAGGTTGCACACCCTTGTCGTGTTTGCAATCGTACCAATAGCTGCCGTCGGAAGCCATAAAGTCAAACGTCAGATTTTCATGCTTAAAATTCTGTGTAACCGGTTTGCCTGTCTTATCTGACTTTGCAGTTGCGATTGATCCCACCAACAAAACCAAACAAAAAACTTGAGTTAATCGCATCATATTCTCCGACCTTCCAGCTGTAAAAGTTGTTCTTTAATTTTAATTCCGCCGCTGAATCCCGTCAACGACCCATTCTTTCCCACTACGCGATGACAGGGAATTACAATTGCAATTTTGTTTTGGCCATTGGCCCGGCCAACGGCCCGCACGGCTTTTGGGTTTTTCATTTCAGTGGCCTGCTCGCTATAACAAATTGTTTTCCCGAATGGAATTGTTTGCAGTGTTTTCCAAGCCTGATTCTGAAACTCGGTTCCGGAAAACTCAACTTCCAACTCAAACTCGGTTCGAGTTCCGGCAAAATATTCAGTCAGTTGCTTTTGAGTTGCGCGAATAATTTCATCAGGTTCATTTCCGAAAGTGAATTGACTGCTGAAATCTTTCCAGTTCGAATCGAAAACGACTGCAACTAACTTAGTCCCATCTGAAAGAAGATGTAACAGCCCCACGGGGCTCTGCAATTGGCTGTAATTATACTCCACATAAACCTCGCTGAGAAACTAACAATACCTTGACTCATCCGTAAAGCGAATACACTTTATAGCCTCAAACTTAAAGAGGTCGAATGAAAAAGACATGCCTATTAATTGTACTTTCGTTTGGAGTAATATTTGGCTTAATGTTCGGATTTGGCTGCGCCCATCCTGCCCCCAAATATAAAACGGCTCTCGAGTATTCTAAATCGAAACAGTTTACGCCCGGTCGATTGGTCATCATTCAGGGCCCGACTTCCGCCACTGAAGCCAACATTAACATCCTTTCGCCGGTTCTGAAAAAATATATTTATGTTGTTAAGGATGATGAAGGAAAAACTTACGACGTCGAAAATTATGAAACCGTTCATACGGCCCCGCTACACTGGAAAGTTGACAAAATTTACGTCAAAGGGCTAGCTCCAAATAAAAGGTACTCCCTCGAAGTGATGGATGAGTTCCGCAGTTCACGCACACAGGTTGATCAAAGATATTTTTCTGCACTTGATACTTCAAAAAACAGCTTAAAATTTGCTTATGCCTCATGTATGGCAGACGATTACCGTTTCAATGATGTGATCGATCCGATGTGGGCGCGGATGGAGAAACTCAATCCTGAGCTGATTATTCTCAATGGCGATATTGTCTATGTTGATTCTTTCGATTTTGTAGAACGCAAAAAAGCCACGGAACTTGATATCTGGTTCCGTTTTATCGATTCGTTCAACCGTCTTCCGCTTTATAACTGGCGCACTCTCAAACCTATTCTCGCAACCTGGGACGATCACGATTTCGGCACCAATGACGGCGACCGGGATTTTTCCGCAAAAGTAGCCGCACGAAAAATATTTCTGGCTTTTTTCGGCGGCAAAAATCTGAAAGACGTCTATCAGCTTGAAACCGATTCGGTTTATTTTTCCTTTACGGGCTTCAAACAGAAAATGCTTTTTATTGATGACCGCTATTTTCGCCAACCGAACAAAGAACAAAAAGTATCTGAAAAATATGGTCACTGGGGCGAAAAACAACATAATTGGATGCTCTCCAATTTGAACGATTCCAATACTCCGGTCTGGATTTTTAACGGTAATCAGGTCTTCAGCGGTAAAGATCTGGCGTTTAAAGAGTCGATGCAAACCAATCACCCCGAACACTTCGGCGTATTTCTTGAAGATCTGAAAATCGCTAAATCTCCGGTGATTTTCGGTTCCGGTGATGTTCATTTTTCTGAAATAATGCAGATCCCGGCTAGCCGGATCGGTTATGAAACGTTTGAAGTTACTTCAAGTTCGATGCACAGCTACACGGGCGAAGGTTGGGACAATTCACTTCGGATACAGGGGGCCTTTACTAATGAATTTAACTTTATGATGATTAACTCCAAGTATGAAAATTCGGTGCTGACAGCAGAAATTGAAACCTGGGGCTTGGCCGAGACACCGTATTTTAAAAAGAAAATTGAACTGAAACGCTGATCAGAACTGGTAGCAGCCGGTCGAAACATCGCCGTCACCGCAAACTAGGGCTTTATCGCTGCTTCTGAAATAGTAACCGGCAGCCACGGCAGAGCAAGTCTGTGCACCGCCACGCCCGAGGCAACAGGCCGAAAAATTATTGGCAGAAGACAGACAAACAAAGTTTTGCACGGAAGTAATATTCGTTGGGAGCGCAACATTACAACCTGCCAAGACCATAAGAATTAGCAGCGATGACAATAGCACTCTGACCATGTGGGCCTCGATTCTCCGGAATAGTGTAAAAAACTTCTACAGAAACCGCAAAACATAAAAACACCGGATTAAACGGCTTATGCTAGAATTAGTTATGATACAGGATACCTGGAAATTATTTCCCCGGCTGATTGAACAGAAGATCAATGGCCTCCTCGAAGAGGCCGAGCCCAATAATACTAAAGCCTACCAGCTTTATAAAACCTGCAAAAACGAGAATCTCTGGCGCAATTCGTTTGAACTTTTCAACGTCCATCTTTTAGACTATTTTTCACTGCCAAAATCTGAACGTGCCAAAAGCTATTTCGATAAATTTCTTGACCGACCAATGAACCGAAGCATTTACGACAGCTTTTCATTGAATTTCCGTACGGCACATATCAACTTTGAAGCCCTGTCGCAGACGGCAAGCTGGTCGCATAACGTACTCAAAATTAACTGCAACACCTCTGAAGAAATCATTTCAAGCCACGTTTTCTTCGAAACACTTCATCGTATTACATATCCACCGCTTTTCGAAATAGAGTGCGACATCGAATTCGAAGTTTTCTGTATCGCCTGGTATAAGACCGTCTTTAC
>JANOJH010000553.1:0-6368 GCA_031408135.1 Bdellovibrio sp.
GAGCTGCTCGCCTTACCGGGTTCCGATTGCCCGACTTTCGGCTGCCCGAGCGAAAATCAAGCGAGGCGCTAAATAGACTTTAGTTCAGCTTTTCATTTGGAACATCATTTGGAAAGTTCTCACGCTGATACGGGCGTGAGGACATTTTTTTAATAACCCAGACTTCGGTTAAGATTCTGTAAAATCGACAGAATAAAATTGAAAACAGCAACCAAAATGCCGATCAGTTCGTTATGATTGCAGCGATTAAAGTTCCGCAGCTACATCCTTTTTTGAATAGCTCGGTGATACTTGATATTTCAAATGGTATGTTTGAAACAACTGAGGCCATGGCGCAGGTGGTTTGCGTTTGTGAAAAGTCGTTCGTCGAAAATAAATGGAAATCACCTACGGCTTATTCTGTTCGTCTTGATATTGAATCACCACCCCATCGCGGGCAGATCCTTTTTCATTTTTCTGCCAAATCCCTCAGTGAAATTTACAAAGCAATTGTTAAAATCGAAGGTGAAATGCCAACTGCAGAAGAGCTGCTTGACTGTGTGGGCGAGGTTTCCAATCAGGCGTTTGGCGTGGCGAAAGGAAAGCTAAATAAAGATGGCTACTCTTTCAAAATGACAATGCCGCAGCCAACCCTCACCGAACAGCTCGTAATTCCGGATTCAAAATATCCGTCGATAGTCGTTCCGTTCAAATTATTTGAAGAACTTTGCTATATCCAGCTTGTTCTTCTTTAAATCTCATTCTGAGCTGTTCTTCCTTATTTCTCATTCTGAGAAAATACCCTATCAAAATTTCAGTTTTTTCCAGAAATACCGAAAAGTAACTATGGTTAAATGGCTCTTTATAGCCTCATTTGTGAGTTTGTTTTTTGGCTGCGGAAATCCCGGCTTTTCGACCAGTGCGGGGCCAACAGACGGCTCAAACAATACGCCGGGGCCGGCTTTGCCGGGGCTTCCCACCGCACTTAAATCAACCGGGATAGAAGTTGTTACCGGAGCTGCAGTCAACGTAACAGGGCAGCGTGGTTCTAAAGCCAGCATTTCAATTGGTGATGTCAGCAACAATAAATTAAAATCCGCTAACGGCTATCAGGTGTTTTTGTCGGTTTCCGGCCAAAACGCATCTGCGCAGTAATTTACTCAACAGAATTAAAGAATAAAACTTACAGTGCGAAACTTGCGCCGCCGGTAATGCTGAAAAAATTCATTGTGCCGGTGCCACCAAGACTCATCGCAAAATTGAATTCTGTGACCCACGACCATTTTTTTGAAAACGGAAATTCCATTCCGGCTTTGAAGCCCAGAAATGGCCCCACTGAAACAATTGCAGAGTGCCCGGCATCGGCTGAAACCGAAGACTGTGCAAATCCGATATCGCCGCCGAAGTAAGTTGAATAGCCCTGCATTGAAGTGGAAGACTTGTCGGAGTTATCTTTATATTCGCCAAGCCCCTGCAGCGGAGTCATCCACGGGTAGTACTTAACGCCCCAACCGGTAAAGCCATTGCTTGTGCCGGCTGAACCGAAGCTACGTAAATGTTCGGTATAGATAAAAAAAGCGTCGGTCCATTCGTGATCAACCGTAAAACCGAAGGCCATCGGATTTTCGATGAAAGTGGTTCTGCCATCGGCCGAAACCGTGGTACCTTGCCCGATACCGAAGTGTCCCTGAATTCGCGAGGTGCCTTCGGCCCATGCGGCACTTCCGGTCAGCAACAATGCGACAAGCAGGAAAATTCTCATTTCCGCTCCTCTTTAATACGAGAAATCATTTTAACGGCCTGATCGAAGGAACCATCAATAGCCAGCGCCTTTTCAAACCACTTTGTCGCTTCATCATAATTTTTCTGCATATAAAAAATCGAACCCTTCATCGAAATCGAACGCACATACTGTGGGTCAACCTCAAGAGCTTTATCAGTTTCGATCTGCGCACGTTCAAGTTGGCCAGCCTGTGCAAACTTCTGGGCATTGTGCAGGCGCTGCAGAATGCTTTCTGCCTTTTTGACATCTTGCTTGGTATTCAGCTGCATTTTTACATTCATCGTGCTGGTTCCGAAAGTGATCGGTGGCAACATTACTTTTTCGGCGTCAAGTGTGGCCGATTCAAGTGTCAGTAAAAGGTATTCGCCGTTAGACGGTGAGGAGCCGACTTTCTCATAAAGCTCTTTAAATCCGATCTCGAGCGGAGTAACACCGAGTAATTTTCGGTCTTTCGAAGACTGCTGCGAAACGAACACCTGAGCATTCGGCGGCGTCGATTGAACTTTCAAGCGGGGACCGGCGCAAGCAGTAAAAAGCGCCGTCAGCAAGACGGCTTTGCAGAGTTGAGCTAACGTTCTTTTTTTCATAAAGGATTCTCCCATTTGACAACTAAGTATGACTGGTCGACCGAGATCGGCGGATTTACGTTTTTAATATTTTCATCAGGAAGCTGGGGCGGCGTCAGAATTGTAAGGAGTTCCTTGGCTGCGGTTTTTTCATGTACGCTGGTTTGCTCAAGTGCCTTTGGCTTGGTATTCTGCGAATGCAGAAGTACGAAGTCGCCCTTTTTCAGTGTGACACGGCCTTCGGTGCCGGGTTGCGAAGATTTTGAATCACTGGTAATGATCAACGGGGTCGGTGTTGTGTGCGAAAGGGTAATCCAGTCAAGTTCGCCGGTAGTCAGATTCAGCGAACACAGGCAGTAGTTCCAGGCAACGCTCTTTCCGAAAGTAACACCGATCAATGAATTCAGATTTTGCACACAGGCCTGTGTATCGGTCATTTGCGGATCGGCTTCAAGTGCCCAGCGGCATATTGCCGACAGACTTGCCAGAGCCTCACCCCGCGGGGCTTCGGCAAGTAAAAATAAAAAATGCCGGCCTTTTGCCGAATTCTTTTCGCAATGATGCCAGAATGTGCCACCGACCGGATTCGTTTCAAGAACTGCGGCCAGTTGCAGCGCTTCGGTACGGTGTTCATTTTTTGAAAGAAATAAATTCCGGATCGTAGTTGAAAATTCAGACTGAGCCTCAAGACGGGTGTTCTTTTGGTCTTCTTTCAGAAACGCATGCAATTGTTTTCGCATTGAAGTAAAACTTTTTGCCAGCACGCCGACTTCGTCGGTGCCGGCTGCGGGAACCGGGGCTAACCAGTTACCCTGACCAAGGGTTTCCATGGCCTTTATAAGCTGTTGGATACCGGCAGTAAGAGTGCCGTGAATCATGCGGGTGAAAAATACAAACAACGCCAAAATCGCAACAACCGCGCCGATAGATTTAAAAATAAAAAGCAGCGTGGCACGCGTTGCTATAGCTTTTGATTTTGTCAGCAGCATAAAGAATCGGCTGTCGGCTAGTTCAAATTTAAAGAACGAGACCAGAAGTTTTTCATTACTCAGGCCCGCGGCCTCAAAACTGCCTTCTTCGGAAGTCTGCTCCTGAACATTCTTCTGTATTTTTTCACCGAGAGTCTCGGTGATGGTTTTTCCTACCAGCTTGGCTCCACCGGAGTAACGGATTTTCCCTGCGGTATCTGTTATGATCAGACTGTGCAGACCTTCCTGATCGAAAAGATGTTTGGTGCTCGTACCCAGATTGCGGCTGTCGATTTTGCTTAAAATCAAATGAACCGAATTCAGCAACTGGATTTGATTTTCAAAAATTCCGGCGGTTTGAGTTGCGACAAAAGTCGAACTGACCAAAAATAAAAAATAGCCGATAGCCAAAACCGGAGTCAGAACCAAAAAACAAAAAAGTTTAGTTTTTAGAGACATGTCTATCTATTTTTAGCTCACTTTGATACGTTTAGTAGTATGTTAATTGCTCATCCAAAAAACCTAGACGATCCGCCAGTTTCTACTGCAGGTTTAGCTGAAAAATTTCTTTGGCTGGTGTGTATTTTGGTCTGTCTGGCGGCGGTTTTTTTAGTTGCGAACAATGATTTTTTGTTGAAACGTTTTAAGCCGGTTTCCGATGGGCTCAACGAAATCGCAAGCGTGCGCGACCTCCACGGCAAAGTTTCCAAAAAAACCGTACTCGATTCCATGTGGCTGCCGGTTCTGAAAGCCAATGGCGTGTTTAACTCCGATCAGCTCGAAACCGACCTCGCTTCTGAAGCAGAAGTGCAGGTTGGAAATAAAACCTTAGTGCTTGTAAAAGAAAGCACTAAGGTTAGACTCAGTATTGTTGAAGACGAAATTAATTTCAGGCTTTCGCATGGCGAAGTGCAGGTTAATGCTTTGGCTGACCAGAACATCCGGATTCAGCGCGGGGCCGATACCGAAATTCTGTCTGTTAAACGCGGATTTTACATTATGAAAATCGACCCGATGTTCGGGGTTTTATTTCAGTCCACTACCGCTCCGCCAAAATTTGAAAAAACCGGTAAGATTAAGAACAAAATTGCCAAAGGTAAAGCGGTTGAGGAGATCAAAGTCAAAACCGTAAAGAATGACGGGAAAGAAGATCCTCCGCAACCTGAATCGACCAGAAAAAAGCTAAGTTATGATTTGCCGCTGCCAAAAGAGGCTACGGTTTTTTTGGGCTATAAACAACAGGAAATAATCGTGGCGGCAAGGCGGACTTGCCCGGATGTCTGTAATCTTACAATTTTCAGAAATCACCAGCTTTGGAAAGCCACTGACTTCAAAACCGGTGAGCAGTCGGTGGTGCGGCTTCCGCCTCTTGAAATGATTGTGGGCACTTACGATTGGATTTTTTCAACTGAAACAGCCGAATTCCGTTCGCGCTTCGTTGTAAAGGATTTTTCCGATGACGAATTTCAGAAGGCGATCGAAAATAAATTACCGGTGGAGATTCAGTAAGAATAATTTTATTTCTTAACTTAAACGGGTAGGAATCTACTCCGGCCATGAACCTAAGCCCAAAGTATCTGCCAATCAGATGTTGATAAGCCGCTGAGCCTTCCTTTCTGATATTTAATTACTCCTAAAGCTTCTTTTTCATTAAGTTGAATATAATTTCTAATAATTTTATAGGATTTCCAACCCTTCACTACCCTTGAAAAAGGCCGGTACTTCCAAAGCTTAGGGGTATCGGTCACCCGTTGATTTAGATTTACCTTGGCCGTAAGTTTTTCATTGCCTTGAGCGCCATTCAATAAACCTGCTTTTTCAAATCTTTGGGCAATTTGGCCGGGAACGACTCTAAAAAAATGGTGATAGTGCTTACGCCGTGATGTACGAATTAACAAGTGAATATGATCATTCTGCACGGAGAACTGTTCAATCTTAACCGAAAAGTGAAACGCGTATTTTTCAATTATTTCACGTATTAGTTTAAAGCTCTTTGGCGCACGAAGACTTTTATTATGTAATTGAAATGGGGCCACTTTAAAAACGACATGCATTGGTTCTTTGGCTGAAATTGGGCGCGGTCCGCGTCCGTTCTTTTTTTTACGCAATTCTCCGCCGTGCGAAAAATTAAGTAAGTTAAAGAACGAGCCTTGTTTGCTGGAATTTTTTCGATGATGACCGATACCCATAGCGAATATCTACTGCAAAAAACAGGGCCGCCGCTTTGCTTTGTACAATGAGTTTAGAGCCGATCAGTTGTCCTAAGGCCGTATGTCGAACGGGTGAAAGCGTAGAACTCGGTGTTGTGCGAGGATAAGTCGTTTCTTGGTGCCAAGTTTTTTCGAAAAAAACAATAAAGGCAAAGTAGTGATCAGAATATCTTGCAGATTTAAGGCTTCAGAGAACTTCGTTGCGGAGCAGTTTGATTACAACTCTGCGGTTCTGGCTTTGATTGTCTTTTAGAATTGTATTGTCATTCAGGCGGTTCGGCAAGACGGGCACAGTGTCGGCGTAACCGATTGCTCGTAACTGAGTGCGGCTGAAGCCATTGGCTTCAAAAACCCGAAGAACGGCAGAAGCGCGCTGGCTTGAAAGCTCCCAGTTACTCGGAAACTTTTCACTTGAAATCGGGCTGTCGTCGGTGTGACCTTCCACGACGAGGGCAAAGCGCCCCATCTGTTTTTGAATTGTCGGCATAACTTTACCCAGCAGTTCAAGAGCCTCTGGCCGGATTTCTGCCGACCCCGAGTCAAAAAATGTTGAACCCCGGAAAGTAACTGCCACACCTTGTTCGAGATCTTCAAAAAAAGCCATGTCTGAAAAGCCTTCGCCTTTTACTTTGTCTTTTAAATCTTTTTGCAGGAGCTGTTGCGCTTTTTTGAATTCACCGCCGAAAAGCTGGGTAGTGTGGGCCCGCACTTTTTCGAATTTATCGGTGTCGATTTTTGAAAAGCTCGTGATCATCACAAAAAATCCGAAAAGCAAGGTCATCAGATCGGCATACGATAAAAGCCAGAGTGATTCGCCGTCGCCTTCGGCTTCACCCAGCCCCTCGCCGAGCGGCTCGCCTGG
>JANOJH010000569.1:0-1497 GCA_031408135.1 Bdellovibrio sp.
GTAACTTCTGTTGCCGACCAGAGTGGACTGCCGGGCGTAAACGTTGTCATAAAGGGCACTTCGCAGGGAACCATCACCGATATTGGGGGACAGTTTTCGATTGATGTACCACAAGGCTCTATATTACTCTTCTCATTTATAGGTTATAAATCACAGGAATTGCCTTATACAGGTCAAACGAATATTTCCATTGCTCTGGAAGAAGAAGTAAAAGAGTTAAGCGAAATTGTAATAGTTGGGTATTCTTCAGTGGAAAAAAAAGATATTACCGGTGCTGTCACAACCATTAATGCTGATAAGTTAAAAGGTATTGCATTCAACGGACTTGATCAAGCTTTGCAAGGCCAGGCACCAGGGGTCCAGGTCACGCAATCATCGGGCACACCTGGTGGTGGAGTTTCTGTGAGGATAAGAGGTGTTACTTCCATCAGCGCAGGAAACACTCCATTATATATTATTGATGGGATACCAGTAGAAACAGGTGGCTTATCTTCCCGCAGTTTTGGTGGGCAAAATGATAACGCGTTATCCTTGATCAATCCCAACGACATTGAAAGCTACACCATTCTCTCAGATGCTTCGGCTAAAGCAGTATATGGATCAAGGGCATCAAATGGAGTTGTCATAGTCACTACGAAGCGAGGAAAAAATGCTAAAGCAAAAATTTCCTTTGACGTTCAGCGCGGAATCGTGGACGTGGTCAAAAAGTTAGAGTTGATGGATGCAACACAATTACTTGAATTACAACGGGAAGCTGTCACAAATGCCAAACAAAATCCAGATGCATTTGGACTGATTTCCGGAGTAACGGATGCTATTAACACCAACTGGCAAGATGAAGTACTGCGAACAGGAATCATGCAGCAATACCAGCTTTCTGCAACCGGGGGTGACGATAATACCAAGTATTACATCAGCGGAAGTTTTCGCGAGGAAGAAGGAGTTCAACTCAATAATAAATTCCAGCGAGGAAGCCTCACCATCAACCTCGACCAAAAGCTTACCGAAAAACTTTCCCTTTCCACTAACATGTCACTTTCGAGAGCCTTGAATAAAAGGGTGAAGGGTGATAATTTTTTGGATGGTGTTTACTCAGGCGCGGTCAAAAGTTTGCCGTATTACACTCCCATTGATGAGCAAGGTAATTTAGTGGGGCCAGCGTCACCACTTTACGCGAGTTTTCCAAATTTTAATCCGGTAGCCCAGGCACTATTGCCACGCTTTAATACCATTACCGTGAAAGCTCTAGGAAATATAAATGCCACTTACCAATTCAATCCAAACTTAAAACTGAAAGCCCAATCGAGTTTGGATTACAATAATGTAACAGAAGATCAATATGAATCATCTCAAACCGCAATTGGTGGTTTTCTGCCAAGTGTAGGAGGTCAAGGCTACGGTGTCTTTAGTGCTACAACAGTTTCCAATGTTAACACATTTTTAACCTTAACTTATAATAAGATTATAAATGTAAAACATCAACTTAATGCGGTAGCT